>JAYVTJ010000381.1:0-2876 GCA_043774415.1 Fimbriiglobus sp.
AGGTAGCCGCCGAGTTGATCCCGTGTCGGACACGACAGGTGTTCGCGGCGCCAGATGGCCCCGATGGTATGTTCGCCGCGATCCTCCTCGGCCCGCACCTCTTCGAGGAGCGACCGCGCCGGTGCGTCGAGGCGGAGCGCCTTTTCCACGGCCCCCATCTCCGTTTCCGGCAGGGCGTCGTGGAGGTAATCTCGGAGCACCGTTTTCGTCAGGGCAGTCGTCATTGTTCGCACGTCCCGAAAGCGACCCCGAACTCCTCTGAGTTTGTTTTAGCAACTCGGGGGGAGTTGGGGTTTACAGGCCCATCGTCCGTCGGCATAAGCCCCGCAGAACTTCAACGACAATCGTCGATCCGCGCCGGCCGCTTGGGGAAGCGTGCCGGGACTGCGCGGCCGACGAATGGGGGGTTGTCATGTCCCGCCGCCTCGCTCTCGCACTCGGTGTCGCCCTCGCCGCGCAAGCCGCGCAGTCGGCCGACCCGCCCGCGTCCAAGCCGACCGAATCGCGCTCGCTCGCCTCCCGGCTCAATCCGTTCGGCGGCCCCGACACCGGCAAGCCGGCCCCGGCCCCCGGTCGCCCCGCACCCTCCGTCGGCCCGCTCGCGCCCGATGTGATGATCGGTGCCCTGCAAGCCGAACAGGACGCCTACGCCCGCCGGCTCGATGTCTGCACCGAACTTCGCCGCGTCGCGGTGACGACGAAGGACGACAAGCTCGGAATGAAGGCCGACGAACTCGAACGGCTCGCCGAGGAGACTTACAACCTCCGCATCGCCAAGCTCGGGGTGAAATCGCAGCACCGCGCCGCCCCCGGCTTCGACCGGCTCGACAGCGAACTCGGCACCGGCGTCGCCGTGAATCCGCTCACCACGGGCGTGAAGTCGCCCGCCGACAATCGCCCGGCCACGGCCCAAGTCCGCAAGTATCGCGAGGTGAATCCGTGAAACGCCTGATCCTCTTGGGGCTGCTCGCGGCTCCCGCCCTCGGCTGCAGCCACTTCAAACCCGTGGGCCCGTTCACCGGCAAGGACGCGCCGCGCCGGAGTCCGACGCAGCCGAACGCCATCGTGACGAGTCCGAAAGACATCGGCGCGATGCCGGTGTTCAGCGACGCCCCGCCGCCGCCGGCGCCGATCCGCACCGTGACGCCCGGCGATGTGACGTCGGGGAACGCGTACGATGCGGCGAAGAAGCTGCAGCAGGAAGTCGAAGCGGATCGCAAGACCGGCGAAGCGATGCCGTACCATGCGGAAGTGTCGCGGGTGCCCGGGAACGGGCGGTGAGCCGTCAGTGGACGACGGCCTTCTTGGAATCGACGATCTCTTGGAGCGAGACGGGATTCGAGAGGCCGCCCTTCGGCAGCGTGTAGAAGACGGAGACGGTCTTCGGATCGGCGGGCTTCGAGAATTTGAAGTCGCCTTGCACCGGCACGCCGCGTGGTTCGGCGGGGAGCGAGACCATCCAGCAGGCCCCATTTTCGGGCAAATCGTAGAGCTTCAAAACCTGCGTCGCTTCATCGAAGGCGAGCCGGGACGTATCCGGCTTCGGCGCCCGGACGCGGGCGTCGTTCGGCTCTTGGGCCGGGATTTTCGTCGCGGCGGTATCGCCGCCATCCGCACCCGGCTGCGAATTGCACCCGGCGACGGCGAGGCCCATCCAGCCGACCGCGAAGGCCCGGCGTATTCCGATCCGTGCGCGCTGCATGGCGTCCCTCATGGAGCCGGGCGAGTGTCGGAGCCGCACGCCGCTGCGCGACCCACTTCTCCAGCTTACCATGCGATTCGACAAATGTCGCCGGCAAATGGGCCCGGCGTTCTACGTAGGAATGGTCGAGTCCGCGAGTCCAACCGCAAATTGAGTGTGACGGTCGAGTCCTCGCCGACCGCCGCTGTGACCTGCGGGACCCGCCGCAACCTGCAGGGGCGCGGCGGGTCTCGCGGACTCGACCACGCCCTACGGGCTGCACTCGAGTTCGCCGGGTCACTCGGTTCCCCCTAAGATGATCGCACGCGTACAACTCGGGGGCTTCGGTTCATGCGACACGTCCTCTCCGCCCTGGTTCAGAATCAGCCCGGCGTGCTCGCGCACGTCTCCGGGATGCTCGCGTCGCGCGGCTTCAATATCGACAGCCTCGCCGTGGGCGAGACCGAGCACAGCGACATCTCCCGCATGACGTTCGTCGTCCACGGCGACGACAACGTGCTCGACCAGGTGCGGAAGCAACTCGACAAGATCATCACGATCGTCCGCGTCGAAGACATCAGCTCGGAGAACTTCGTCGAGCGCGACCTGATGCTGATGAAGACGACGTGCAGCGCCGAGAAGCGCTCCGAACTCTTCCAGTTGTGCGAGTCGTTCCGCGGCCGGGTCGTGGACATCCAGAGCAACAACGTGATGATCGAGATCAGCGGCAGCGAAGCGAAGATCGAAGCGTTCATCGAACTGATGCGGCCCTACGGCATCCTCGAACTCGCCCGCACCGGCCGGATCGCCATGGTCCGCGGCATCCCGAAGCGCGAGGGCGACAAGTGAGCGTGCCCCGATCGATTCTGCTGCCGACGCGCAAGCTCGACGCGGCCCTCGTGGATCTGCTGAAGTCGCTCGCGGCCGGGGAACGCATCCGGATCGTGCAGAAGGTGAAGTGCGGCAACAAAGCGTGGACCGCCGAGGCGAGCGGAGCGTTCCGCGGTGTGAACTACCTGAGTACCGGTGTGACGACGGAGCGGGTGAAGTCGGACGACATCGTGCTGCCGACGGTCCACTTCACGAAGGACAACGGCGAGATGGCGAGCATCTGTCTGGACGAGCACACGGCGATCAGCCGGGGTAGTGGCGACTCACGTCGTTCTTCGTAGGGTGGGTCGAGTCTTCGAGGGTC
>JAYVTJ010000382.1:0-2112 GCA_043774415.1 Fimbriiglobus sp.
ATTACGGGTGCGATCCTCTGGCAACCTTCGCCGATCACATTTCCGGAGGGGACCACGGATGGTTCTCAAGCGCACCGACTCGGACGACACCGATCGCAACAGCGGGACGGCACTCGCCGTCGAAACGCTGCGCAGCTCGCGCAGCCACGCCGTCCCCCATGAAAAGGGGGACGACGAGAAGGTCTCGGTCTTCTGGCGCGTCTTCGGCGGCACGATCCTGAGCATCGTCGCGCTCGGCGGGATCACGCTCTACAACAACCTCACGACCAACATCGCCGAACTCCGCGCGGAAGTCTCGCGATTGAACGAGGGCAAAGCGGAGTGGGCCAAGAAGGACGACGTGCAAGGGGTGCGCACCCAACTCGCGACTCAAGCCGGATACCGCGGCGAGATCGACAGCCTCAAGGAGCGCGCTTCCAAAGCCCGTGCCGAATCCGATTCGATCCGCAAAGAGGTGTCGTCGATCGAGGGGGTGAAGGAAAAGCTCACCGCACTCGCGGCGGATCTGATAGCGGTCCTCGACGAGACGAACAAGCTGCGCGGGGAACTCGTCAAAAATCAGGCGGGCGACCTCTCCCGCACCGAGTTCCGCGACACCCAGATGAAGAAGCTCGACGAAACGGTGAAGGAGTTCCAGAAGGCCCTCTCCGAGGCGCGCGAGAAGATCGCGCGGCTCGAAGGCCAGCAAGCGCCGATGAAAGCTTCGGGTTCTGCCGCGCTTCCCAAAGACTGATGCGCGGGCGAACCGTATCATGACCCGATGGAACGCCTCAACAAATACTTGGCCCACGCCGGGGTCGGCTCGCGGCGGCACTGCGATTCGCTCATCGGCGCCGGCCGCGTGAAGATCAACGGGAAGATCGTCACGAACCTCGGCATGCAGGTCGACGGCGAGATCCACAAGGTCAGCGTGGACGACACCCCCGTCCGCGCCGAGCGGATGGTCTACTGGCTCGTCCACAAACCGCCCGGCTACCTCTGCACGAATCACGATCCATCCGGCCGCGAGCGCGCCATCGATCTGATCCCGCATGTCGAGCAGCGCGTCTACACCGTCGGCCGGCTCGACGAGGGCAGCGAAGGCCTGCTCCTGATGACGAACGACGGGGATCTTGCCCACAAGCTGATGCACCCGCGCTACCAGATCGAGAAGACCTACCAGGTGCTCGTGGCGGGCAAGCCGAGCATCGCCGACATCGACAAATTGCTCGCGGGGGTCTGGCTCAGCGATGGCAAAGTCGCGGCCAAGTCGGTGCGCCGCATGAAGCCGCAGGGGGACAGCACTTGGCTGCGGATCGTGCTGTGCGAAGGGAAGAACCGCGAGATCCGCCGGATGCTCGCGAAGCTCGGGCACAAGGTCATGCGACTGCGCCGCATCGCCCTCGGGCCGGTGCTGCTCGATAAACTGCCGAAGGGGAAGTCGCGGAAGCTGACCGAAGGGGAACTCGTCAAGCTGCGCGAGCTGGTCGCGCTGAGCATGAGCAAATCGAATTCGACGAAGAACAAGGCGCTGATCACGGCGATCGCCCCGCCGATCGTGACGGACGAGGATGACCCCGATTACGAAGGCTGATATGTTTCAGCGCACCGCCGAGATCATCGAACACGTCCCGCTTGCGGATCGGACCTTCCGGCTCCGCCTCGCTTGTCCCGAAATCGCCGCGGCCATCCGGCCCGGCCAATTCGCGATGCTCCGCCTGCCCGGTCGCAGCGATCCGCTGCTGGCTCGACCCTTCGCACTCTACGACGTCACGCCGGACGGCACCGCGTTCGACGTGGTCTATCTCGTCGTCGGGAAGATGACGGGCCTACTCGCCGAGGAACGCGTCGGCGGCACACTCGAAGTCTGGGGGCCGCTCGGGCAGCCCTTCCTCGACGTAGGCGATGCAGAGCGAGTAACGTGTGTAGCCGGGGGCATCGGGCAGACGCCCTTTTTGGCCTTCGCCAAGGAACTGCTGGGGCTTCAACGTTACGGGGGTCAGCCGGTTCGTCGCCGCGTCGAGAGCGTCTCGCTCTTCTACGGCGTCCGGACGGCGTCCCTCGCGGCGGGGATCGACGACTTCCGCGCGGCCGGGGTCGAATTGCACCTCGCCAGCGACGACGGGAGTTTGG
>JAYVTJ010000383.1:0-5306 GCA_043774415.1 Fimbriiglobus sp.
TCGGCCTTCGTCGAGGGCTTTGCGCGCGGCCGTCACGAGGCGAACATGCGCGAGATGAGCCAGCCGAGAACACCGAGAGCGGACGCGGTCACCAAACCGAGGGCGAACCAGCGCCGCGGTGTGCCCGCCGGGATAGCGACGGAGTTGGAGCGCGGGATCGAACGCGTGACCGATTGCAAGCGCGGCGCTTCGTTCGTGACAGCCCCATCGACAAACCCGCTGACGGGCGCGAGCCGCGATTGCTCCAGCAACCGGGTGAGGTGCGGTTGACCTCGCAGCGGTGCCAGTTCGGCCACCACTTCGGCTGCGGTCGGGCGGGCGCCCGGTTCCTTCGCCAGCATTCGGGCGAGCAGTCCCGCGAGTTCGGGCGGGATTCCGTGCAGCTCGGGGCTGGGCTGTTCGAGGTGGGCTTTCATCTTCGCCTGCGGCGACATCGTCGGCGCTCCGAACGGGGAACGCCCCGTCAGCATGTGGGCCATCACGCAGCCGAGGCCGTAGACATCGACCTTCGCATCGACGGCGGTCGGATCGAGCCACTGCTCCGGCGCCATGTAATCGTGCGTGCCGAGGAAGGTGATCCCCGTGAGCCGGCCGCTCGGTCGCCCCGCCGCTTCGGTCGTGAGCGCCAGCCCGAGGTCGAGGATCTTGATGCATCCGTCCGCCGTGAGCATCAGGTTCGAGGGCTTCACATCGCGGTGGACTATGGCCTGATCGTGGAGGTGCGCCAGGCCCAGTGCAGTCTGACGGGCGATCTCGACGACATCGGCGACGGCGAGTGTGCCGACAGCCCGGATGATGAGTGCCGCATCGACGCCGTCGAGCAGTTCGAGGGCGAGGAACGGATAGCCGTCGACTTCCCCGGCATCGGTGGCGCGGACGATGTTGGGGTGATCGAGCCGGGCGATGGCGCGCGCTTCGCGGTCGAAGCGCTCGCGGTATTCGCGGTCCACCGTCATCGGCGACGGGAGGATTTTCAGTGCGACGGTCCGATCCAGCGCGGTGTGCCGGGCTTCGTAGACGGCGCCCATGCCGCCGCGCCCGATGAGCCGGAGGATGCGGTACGGCCCGATGCGCTCGGGCACGGGAGGGGGTTCGCGGAGGGTGTCCTCGTCGCCGTGCAGCGTGATCGTGTCGGCGGTCGGCTTCGGCACCGGCTTCGAGTATCCGTGCATGGCGGAGTGGAGCCGGCACGCTTCGCAGGCGACGAGATGCTGCGCCGCGCGGAAGTGCTTGTCGAGCGGGAGCACCCCCGAGTGGTAAGCCGCGATCTGCTCGTCGGACAAGCACGCCGTCGCCTGCACACTGGCTCCCGATTCGGTGCGGTGAGACTGCGGCGAGAATTCGCCTGCAACTGCTTCATTATAGGAGGCACGCTGCCGAAATTGGTAGCCCGGTACGAGTTGGGGCGCTCCCGCAACGCGAAAAACCGCCGCATCACTGCGGCGGTTTCGCATTTTCTTGTCTCGACTCGTCACCTCACCCCGCGGGCTGGGCTTGTTTGCGGGCGGCGATCGCCGCTCCCCACACATCCAAGAACCCTTCGAGCTGGCGGCTGCGGACCGGGTGCTGCAGCTTCCGGACCGCCTTCGCTTCGATCTGACGCACGCGCTCGCGGGTCACCTTGAAGATGCGGCCGACTTCTTCGAGGGTGTAGGTGTAGCCGTCGCCGAGGCCGTAGCGGAGCTTGATGATCTCGCGCTCGCGGTAGGTCAGCGTCTTCAGCACGTTCTCGATCTTGTCTTTGAGCATCTCGTTGGTGGCCGCCGCGACGGGCGATTCGACCGAGTCGTCTTCGATGAAGTCGCCGAAGTAGCTGTCTTCGCCTTCGCCCACCGGCCGATCCAAGCTGATCGGGTGCCGGCTGATCTTGAGGACGCGCTTCGTCTCCTCGTAGGTGATCCCGGCGGCCTTGGCCGTCTCTTCGATGGTCGGCTCGCGGCCCATCTCCTGAAGCAGCTTCTTCGAGACGTTGCGAAGCTTCGACATCGTCTCGATCATGTGGACCGGGATGCGGATCGTGCGGGCTTGATCGGCGATGGCCCGCGTGATGGCCTGGCGGATCCACCAGGTGGCGTAGGTGCTGAACTTGAAGCCGCGACGGTACTCGTACTTGTCCACGGCCCGCATGAGGCCGGTGTTGCCTTCCTGGATCAGGTCGAGGAAGCTGAGGCCGCGGTTGCGGTACTTCTTCGCGATGCTGACGACGAGGCGGAGGTTGCCCCCGGAGAGTTCGCGCTTGGCCTGCTCGTACTCGCCGAAGCGCATCTTCATGATCGCCACGCGGCGCCGCAATCCGGCCGGCTCTTCGAGCGTGATGAGCATCAGATCCTGGAGTTCCTTGCGCAGGTTCGCGCGCTCCTCGCGGGCGCTCCGGTTGCCCCGCAGCGCCGCGATCTGATCTTCGAGGTCGTCCATCCGCGCGCTGATCTGCTCGAGCTTCTTCATCAGCGGCTGGACTTTTTGCGTGCGGATCGACATCTCTTCGATCAGCGTCACGGTCTTGCGGCGGCGCAGCTTCAGCCGCTTGCGGAGGTCGTCGCGCTCGGCTTCGGTCAGCTCGGTTTCGATGAGCCGGTGGAAGTCGTCGACGTTCGTTTCCATCAGCGGTTCGAGGGTCCGCAGGTTGTGCGGCATCCGCTGAAGGATCTTGTCCTTCTCCAGATTCTCGGTCTGCGACACCTTCACCGTGCGGTCGAAGGGCAGTTCGCCGAGGTGGACGCGCTTGAGCGTCTCGAAGACGTTGCGCATGGCGTAATCGCATTCCAGCACTTTGCGGCGGAAGCGGCGGCGGGTGACTTCGATGCGCTGCGCGAGCGAGACTTCCTGCTTGCGGTCGAGCAGCGGGATCTCGCCCATTTGGGTGAGGTACATGCGGACGGGGTCGTCGATGTGGCGGCCATCGCCGTCGCTGTCTTCAAACGCCGCGGCGGTTTCGACCACCGGGCGATCTTCGACCTTCGCGACCGGGGTCTCGCCCTCTTCGGCGTCCTCGGCTTCGATGAGCGTGATGCCGTGGGATTCGAGGAGTTCGAGGAGATCGGGGAGGCGGTCGGCCTCGGCCGATTCCGGCAGGGCGCCGTTCACCTCGTCGTAGGTGAGCGACCCCGATTGCTTGCCCTTTTCGATGAGGGCCTTCAGCGCTTCGTCGGCTTTCCAGGTCATGCGACGCCTCCCAGTCCTGCGGTCGAACGGATCGGTGCGAGATGCGGTCGGCTCCGGAGCGGAGCGTGCGGATCAGTTGCTGCCGGGGGGCGAAGCTCGGGCCGGCGCTTGGAGCTTGCGGAGCAAGTCCAGAGCCGAGGCATCGTCCATGGTGCCGGCCGCCAGTTGAGTCTGGACGGCCTTCTGCTCGAATTCCGTTTCTTGCTCGGCGAATCGCTTCACGATCCGGCCGAGCCATTCGGGGCGATCGTTCATCTGGCGGCCGACGAATTCCAATTTCATCGCCGCTTCGGCCAAGTCGGGTCGATCCAAAAGCCGCACGCGGAGACCGTCCAGGTCGGCCGAGTGCCCATCGCGATGCAGGGCGTACAAATCCGAGAGCATCCGGCGGAGGCCCGAATGCTGCAGCAGCTCCGGGGGGATGCTGCCGACCACAACCGAAACCAAGGGCGGTTCGGCCAAAAGGACCTCGAGCAACTGCCGCTCGACGGCCATCGCCGCACTCGCCTTCGCGGTCGGCGGCGGTGCTTCATCCGATCCCAACAGGGCCGTCAAGCGGTTCGGACGTTGCTCGCTCCGGCGCCGTTCGGCCTTCAATTCAGACAGTCTGGCCCAAACCGTCTCCTGCCGCAACCCGAGTCGGTGCGCTAACCTCGAGACGATCAGTTCCTGCCGGACGGCCCCCGCTTGGCTCGGCATCGCGGGGGCCATGGCCATCATACTCAGAATGGCATCGACGACGCGGCGGGTTCCTTCGACCGTTTGGCTATTTTCTTGGGAAAGGAGCAGGTTGAGCTTGAACTCGAGGGCATCTTGGGCGGTTGAGAGAGCTTGGCGAAAGATCTCGACCCCGCCGGGGCTGCAAAGGAGGTCGCACGGGTCGAGTCCGTCGGGCAAGGAGGCCACCGCGAGTTCGACATCTTGGCTGACGAAAAGTTCGAGCGCCCGATCCACCCCGCCCATCCCCCCGGCGTCGGCGTCGTAGACGAGGACGACCTTCGGCACGTAGCGCCGCAGTTGGCCGACGTGGATCGTCGTGAGGGCGGTGCCCATCGTGGCGACGACCTGCGGGACGCCGCACTGGTGGGCCATCATCACATCGGTGTAGCCTTCGACGACCGCGAGATACCCGGCGGCGGCCCCGGCATGGCGGGCGAGATCGAGGCCGTAGATCAGCTCGCTCTTCTTGAAGAGGGGCGTTTCGGCGGAGTTATAGTACTTGGGGGCGCGGGCCGCGAGCGGCGAATCGGGGAGGATGCGGCCGCCGAAGCCGACGGTCTGCCCGCGGACATCGCGGATCGGGAACATGACGCGGTCGCGGAAGCGGTCGTAGTGGCCGCGGTTCTCATCGCGCTCCGCGATCAGCCCGATCTCGACGAGGACATCGGCCGGGATGCCCTCGCGGATCGCCAGTTGACCGATCCAGTCGCCGGTGACGGGGGCGAAACCGAGACCGAACTGGCGGACGGTGGCGCCGGCGAGCTTGCGTTCCCCGAGATAGATGCGGGCGTTCGCGGCCGTGGGATCGTCGATGAGGCAAGCGCGGTACTTGTCTTCGGCCCACTTCATCGCCCGCATCAGCCGGCTGCGGACCTCGTCTTCGGGGCTAGCGACCGATTCGAGTTTGATCCCGGCCCGTTCCGCGAGCATCCGCAGGCATTCGCCGAACTCGACCTTCTCGAATTTCATCACGAAGTCGAACACATCACCTTTGGCGTCGCACGCCCAGCAGCGGAAGTTCTGGTACTGGCGGTCGATCGAGAGGGAGGGGCGGGTGTCGTTGTGGAAGGGGCAGACGGCCTTGAGGAGCTTCCCGGCATTCGCCACGGGGATATAGGTCGAGACGACATCGTAGATGTCGTTCGCGGCCTTCACCTGCTTTTTCAGATCGACCGAGATGCGGGGCACGGGTCACCGGATCGGAGTCGGAGCGTCGGGTCGGCCCATCCGTGGGCGAACCATCCTGAAAGCGAGACCGGAGCACGCGGGGTGTTGCGGAGGAGTCGGAATTTGGGGGGTCGAGGGCATCGACTGCAGCCGTCCGTAGTTGCACCGGCATTCTAAGGGGCGGGTACCGACCGTCAAGCGGGAGTAATCCTGCTCCCCCTCTCCGCTTCGGAGAGGGGGTTGGGGGGTGAGGTCTC
>JAYVTJ010000384.1:0-2148 GCA_043774415.1 Fimbriiglobus sp.
CGGCACCAGCGGCGAGGGCAAGCCGCTCCCTGCGCTGACGCTGCAATCGGGAATCGGCGACAAGCGGCCGACGGTGCTCCTCTTCGCGAACATCCACGCCGGGGAAGTCGATGGCAAAGAAGCGGTACTGGCGCTGGCCCGCGACCTCGCGGAGAACAAGAATCCGCTGCTGGCGAAGCTGCGCATCGTGATCCTGCCCGACATCAACCCGGACGGCAACGACCGGATCGACAAGGCGAACCGCGCAGAACAGAACGGTCCGGCCGAGGGGGTCGGCACCCGAGAGAATGCCGACGGGCTCGACCTCAACCGCGACTTCGTGAAGCTCGAAACCGCCGAAATCCGCGCGCTGATGAAGCTTGTCGGCGCCGTCGATCCGCTGCTGGTGGTGGACTGCCACACGACCAACGGCAGCCAGCACCGCTACACGCTGACGTACGACGGCCCGCGCACCGCCTCGGCCCATCCGGATCTCGTCTCGTACACCTCCGCCAAGCTCTTCCCGGATCTCGGCGCGAAACTGAAGAAGTCCACGGGGTACGACTCGTTCTGGTACGGCAACTTCAACCGCGATCGCACGGAATGGTCCACCTACGGCACGACGCCGCGCTTCAGCACTTCCCTGTTCGCGCTGCAGGGTCGCCTCGGAATCCTCAGCGAAAGCTACAGCTACGCCACTTACGAGGAGCGCATCCGGGCGAGCTACGCGTTCGTGAAGGCGAACCTCGAGCACGTCGCCGAGAACGCGGAAGCGATCCAGAAGCTCGTCGCCACGGCGCGGGAGACGCCGACGAAGATCGCGCTCCGCACGAAGGCGATATCGCAGGAGAAGACTGCGACGGTCCTCGGCTTCGTCGAGAAGGATGGCAAGCCGGTCGAGCCGCGCCAGCCGAAGGATTACGAACTCAAGATCGTCACGAAGGTGGTGCCGACACTCGAAGTCGAAATCCCGGCCGCTTACCTCATCCCCGCCGAGTTCGCGGTCGTCGCCGACACACTCCGGCGCCACGGCATCCGGGTCGAGGAACTCCGCGAGCAGATCGAACTCGACACCGAGACGTACACGATCACGGAGTTGACGAAGGCGAAGACCGCATTCCAGAAGCACACGACCGTAACCGTCGAAGCGGCCGTGGCGCCGACGAAAACGACGGCGCTGCCGGGCGCGTTCCTCGTTCGCACGAAGCAGCCCCTCGGCCGACTTGCGGCCTATCTCTTGGAGCCCCTTTCCGAAGACGGCCTGACGACGTGGAACGCCTTCGATGCCGCGCTCGCGGTGAAGGCCCCCTTCCCCATGCTGCGGTTGCCGAAGGACGCGCCGATCTTCACGGGCACGCCCCGCGCGCTGCCGGAAGATCGCCTCGCCAAGAAAAAGTTCAGCATCGACAGCCCCGTGGCCGGTGGGGGTCGCCGCGATTCGGGCACGGGGGAGCTCGGGGAAATCACCTGGCTGCCCGACGGCGAACACTGGTTGCAAGTGAAGGAGGGAAAGCTCTGGAAAGTCGCCGCCCGCACGGGCCGCGCGGAACTGTTCGTCGAACCGGAGAAAGTGAAGAAGTCGCTGAGTGAAGTCGCCGGCATCGATGCGAAAGCCGTCGGGCTATTCGCGCGCGGCATGCGGTTCACCTTCGACCCCGACCGCAGCGCAATGCTCTTCGACACCGGCGCCGGCTTGGTGCTCGTCCGCCGCGATGGCTCTCCCGCGAAGCGCCTCGACGCCGAAAAGGAGCACGAGTTCGCCACCTTCTCTCCCGATGGGAAGCGTATCGCATTCGTGCGCAAGGGGAACCTCTTCAGCATCGACGTGGCCACCGCGAAGGTGAAGCAACTGACGACCGACGGCGGCACGGCCGACATTCTCAACGGGCGCGGCGATTGGGTCTACGAAGAGGAGATCTTCGACCGCAACGGCACGGCCTACTGGTGGAAGCCCGATTCGAGCGCCATCGCATTCCTGCGCTTCGACGACAAACCGGTGCCCAAGTTCAACGTGCTCGACGGCTCCACGGCGCGCGGCACTCCGCAGACGATCAGCTACCCGAAGGCGGGCGATCCGAACCCGCTCGTGAGCCTCGGCATCGTGAGTGTGACGGACGAAACGCCGAAACCGGTGTTCGCGAATCTGGATGGCTACAAGCCCGATGCCAC
>JAYVTJ010000385.1:0-3374 GCA_043774415.1 Fimbriiglobus sp.
CCGCCGCTACAATTTGGGGTTTGCGGCGGGTCTCGAAGACTCGACCACGCCCTACGAAGAAGCTCGTTTGCATCCGGAGTTGTCCCGATGACCGATAACCTGCGCCGCCGGGCGACCATCCGCAAGGCCACCTACTTCGGCCTCATCCTCGCGCTGTTCACCGTCAGCATGTTCTGGCGCGGCGTCATCGCGCTGCCGTTCGGCAACGCGGCCCACGCCGGCGAGGACCGCCGGTTCGGCGACGGTCTCGCGCGCCTGCCGATTCTGAAGCAGGCCGACGCCCTCGAACTGCGCGAACTCGACAGCGGCGACCCCGAAGTCGCCGGCAGCGCCGCCCGCCACAGCATGATCGGGGTGCAGGGCGTCGTCATCACGCTGCTCTGGTACCAGGCCATCGAGAAGCAGAAGCGCGGCGAGTACCACGAGTTCGAGCTGCTCATCAATGTCGTCACCGAGCTGCAGCCGAACTTCATCCAGCCGTGGCTCTTCCAGAGCTGGAACATCGCGTACAACGTGTCGGTCGAAAACGACAAGCTCGGCGACATGTACTTCTACATCGCACGCGGCATCGACCTGCTGGCGAAGGGGGACCGCCGCAACACGAAAGTCTACCGCGGCGGCGGCGAGGACTGGAAGGTCGGCAACCCGCACATCCGCGGCACCATCGGCCTCTACTACCAGAACAAGTTCAGCGTCTCGGACAAAGTGGACGTGCTCCGCAGCCTCATGCAGATGAGCGCGATGAAGCCCTCCGACCGCGACCCCGATTTGCTCGCGCCGGACGGCCGCGTGGACGACCGCAAGTTCCGCGAGTTCTGCGAGGCCAACCCGCAGTTCGTCCGCCGCCTGCAATCGAAGCTCAACCGCAAGTCGCCCGCGGCCGTCGTCGATTTCCTCCGCGTGAACCGGGATGTCCCGAGCCGCTACGACGTCGACAGCAAGAACGCCGACCGCCGCGACCGGCTCGTCGCGGACGAAGCGCAGTTCCCGATCTTCCCGCCGCCGTTCGCATCGAAGCGCCGCGAGTATACCGGCCGCGACGAGACCAACGATTCGTTCGACGCGTTCCTCGCCGCCCGGGCCTGGTACGAATACGGCGTGTCGGTCGTGCCGCCCCCCGTCGAAGGGGTGCCGGCGTCGGCGCCGCGGCCCGGCGAGTACGACGCCTTCAAGTACCGCATCCCGACGCAGCCGATGCTCATCCTCTACCGGATGCAGCCGTCGCGCTCGCAGACCTACCTCGCCGAATACCTCCAGAAGGAGGGGTGGTTCGACGAGACGACCCGCTGGAACCCGGACGAGCAGGCCGATTCGCCGAACGCCTGGTTCGCCCGCGACGGCAAGCCGGCCCTCAATATCCCGACCCGAGGCTCGCCGCTCGGCGGCGGGAGCGGCGCCGCCCGGCCCGTCTCGGCGATGTCCGAGTACGCGGAGGCGCACGCCATGTGGGTCGATTTCGGCCGCACCAACGGCCTCATCCTCACCAACACGCAGATGCAGCGCTACCGGGATGACGCCGAGCGGACCGTCAAGCGACTCGGCCCCCTCGGCGGCCTGCCGCCGGACTTCACCGACGATCAGCTCGAATCGCTCGGCCTCGAGCGCGAATGGGTGAAAGCCCGGGCGGCGCTCGTCCTCCACAGCCAGAACGCCTCGACGAGCAATTTCCCGTTCTTCCTCGCCAGTACAGAGGCCGAGGCGAGCCGCGAACTGGTCGAAGCGCGCAAGCTGCGCTGGGAGGCGGACCGCGCCTACGCCTCCGCCGAGACAACCGTCGCCATCCGCCGCTACACCGAGGCCAACGCCAAGTGGCGCTTGGCCCTTCAGCGATATCCGACCTTCCACCGGGGCGAGCGCATGGAGACGGTCGAAGACTCCACGGCCGAACTGGAGGTGAAGCTGATGAAACTGCTCGTGGACGAGCGCCGGGGCGCGGCGACCAAGTCGGCGCTCGGGGCCATCGTTCCGCAATCCGCGATCGCGCCCGGCGGTCCCGGCTTCGAGCGCGAACTCGCCTGGGGGATCGCCGACGCCGAGACGACCGACCGCATCGCCCTCGAAATCCTGAAGACCCTCGACCCCGCCGCGGGCCCGGAGTCGATTCGCGCCGGCGGCAAGTACGCCTACCTGCGGGACTCCACGTACCCGACGAACGACGTGCGGAGCCAGCGCTGGCTGAACCCCGCCGTGCGCGATGCCGCCCGGGCGAAAGAGGGCCTGCTGCGGAAACCGCCGACGCCCCCGATGCCTGCGGGCGGCTCGCCGTTGCCCGGCGGTCCCCCGAGATAGCCGATGCCGAACGTCGCCCTGGCGATCCTCGCCCACCCCGACGATGCCGAGTTCCTCTGCGCCGGGACGCTCGTGCGCCTCCGCCGCGAGTGCGGCTTCGAGATCGCCATCGCCACCATGACGGCCGGCGACTGCGGCTCCGCCGAACTCGCGCCGGACGCCATCGCCGCCCTGCGCCGCGCGGAGGGCCGAGCCGCCGCCGAAGTCGCCGGCGCGGCCTACCACTGCCTCGAAGTCCTCGACCTGCGCGTGCAGTACTGCGATGAACAGTTGGAAAAGGTCTGCCGGCTGCTGGACGCCGTCCGCCCGCAGATCGTGCTGACGCACAGTCCGGACGACTACCACCTCGACCACGAGCAGACGAGCCGGCTCGTGCGGGCCGCCACGTTCGCCGCCCCCATCCGCAACTTCCTCCACCGCCCCGACCACGCCGAAGCGCATCCGCCGCTCGATGCGATTCCGCACCTCTACTACTGCGATCCGCTGGAGGGGAAGGATCTCTTCGGCCGGCCCGTTCCCCCCGCGTTCACGGTGGACATCACCGCGGCCATCGACGTGAAAGGCGAGATGCTGGCGTGTCATGAGAGTCAGCGCGCTTGGCTGCGAAAGCACCACGGCGTCGATAATCTGGTGGAGTCGATGCGCGTGTGGTCCCGGTCGCGCGGCGCCGAATCGGGTACCGCCTACGCCGAGGGCTTCCGCCAGCATCTCGGCCACAGCTATCCGCAGGACAACCTGCTGGGGACGCTGCTTTCGTGAACGGAGTGCGGCGGGCCGACTGCCTAAGTTTTCGTGAGGGGGACGAATCGGCGCAGGAACGCCACCGACGCTTTCACATCGGCCAATCGCGATTCCCCCGCGGTCCGTTCGATGCAGAGGAAACCCCGGTACTCGATGGCTTCGAGGGATGCCACAACCGTGAGCCAATCGAGGTCGCCGGCGCCCACGGCCACTTCCACCGGCCCGGCGCTGGCGCTCGTGCACTGGGCATCGCGGGCGTGGACATGCCCGACGGAACCGGCCAGCGCCATCAGGCTCGCCAGCGCGTCGTAGCCGTTGATGAGGTAGTTCGCCGGGTCGAAATT
>JAYVTJ010000386.1:0-11204 GCA_043774415.1 Fimbriiglobus sp.
CGCTCCGAAGACTCCGCGTCGCGGCTAAAGTTCCGCCAGCTCTCCATCGACGCCGATCCCGATTCGCTCGGCACCGACGCGGTGCTGCTCATCGGCGATCGGGCGATGAAGGCGTGCCTGCCGGGGTTCGAGTACGCCTACGATCTCGGTCAGGAATGGACCGACTGGACTGGCCTGCCGATGGTCTTCGCCGTTTGGGCCGTGCGCGAAGGCGTCGATCTCGGGACCGCGGAGTCGGCGTTTGTCCGTGCGAAGAACAACGGACTGGCGAAGGCGGGCATCATCGCAGCTCGGGAAGCCGAATTGCTCGGACTCGATCCCGGCTATTGCCGGCGCTACTTCACGAACATCTTGCGCTACGACCTCGACCCGAGCGAATTGGCCGGGTTGAAGCGCTTCTACGAACTGGCCGTGACCGCCGGCCTCGCACCGGAGGGAGTGGACCTTGCAACCTACCATCGACCGCATTTTGGCGCGTGTCGTTGACGGCGAGCGATTGAGCCGCGCCGACGCCGTGACGCTGATGGACTGCCACGACCTGCACAAGCTCGGGCGGGCTGCGCACGCCGTGACGATGCGGCTGCACCCGGAGCCGCACCGCACCTACAACATCGACCGCAACGTGAACTACACGAACGTCTGCGCGGCCGTTTGCGACTTTTGCGCCTTCTATCGCAAGAGCGGCGACGCTGATGCGTACGTGCTGAGCCGCGGAGAGTTGTACGCGAAGATCGAGGAGACCATCGCCCTCGGCGGCGATCAGATTCTCATGCAGGGGGGGATGCACCCGAGCCTGAAACTGGAGTGGTACGAAGAACTCCTGCGCGACCTGCGGAGCCGTTATCCGAGCGTGAACCTGCACGCATTCAGCCCGCCTGAGATCTGGCACTTTAGCAAGATCAACAAATTGCCCCTCGTCGAAGTGCTGACGCGGTTGAAGGCCGCGGGTCTCGGGAGCTTGCCCGGAGGCGGCGGTGAGATTCTGGCCGACCGCGTGCGCAAAGCGCTGACGAAGAACAAGGCGCTGAGCGACGAGTGGATCGAAGTCTGCCGGCAGTGGCACAAGCTCGGCGGCCGCGGCAGCGCGACGATGATGTTCGGCCACATCGAGACGATGGAGGAGCGCGTCGAGCACCTCGACCGCATCCGCAGCTTACAGGACGAGACCGGCGGCTTCACGGCGTTCATCTGCTGGACGATGCAGCCGGGCCACAAGATGATCGACTACCCCGAACAGGGGGCGTTCGAGTATCTGCGCGTGCAGGCCATCGCGCGGTTGTACTTGGACAACGTGCCGAACATCCAGTCGAGCTGGGTGACGCAGGGGGCGAAGATCGGCCAGCTCGCGCTCTTCTTCGGCGCCAACGACATGGGCAGCCTGATGATCGAAGAGAACGTCGTGGCGAGTGCGGGGACGGTGCACCACCTGACGCTCGAACAGATCCGCAGCGGCATCCGCGAAGCGGGGTGGATCCCCCGCCAGCGGGATGTGTACTACCGGCTGATCGATGCGGAGCCGGCGACGGGGGCGTGACGTCGATTGTGAAATTGGCCCACGTTTTTGGACGACGACGACGCCGGTGGTGGTTTGGCCACTCCGACGCGGACGCAAACGGCTCTTTCGGCACCGACCCTCGTGCTGCCCGCAATCTTCCCGCCCGAATTCGCCGTCAATGTCTTCGAATCCTCGGGTGGTCCGAACTCGGTCGCCGCCATCGAACTTGTCTCTCCGGCCAATAAGGATCGACCGGAGAGCCGCCAGGCCTTCGCGATCAAATGCGCCGCGTATCTCCAGCGCGGGATGGGTGTGATCGTGATCGATGGGTGTGATCGTGATCGACGTGGTCATGAGTCGAAAGGGCCGACCGCTCGACGACCATCTCGGACTTCTGCATCCGACCTTGCCCGCAATCCAAGCGGGGGAATTGACCGCGGTGTCGTATCGCCCCATCCGAGTCGGCGAATCGGAGTCGATCGAACTCCGCCTCCAATCGCTCGCCTTGGGAGCAGAACTGCCGACGCTTCCGCTCGGCCTCAATTCCGGCCTCACGATCGCCGTCGATTTCGAAGAGTGCTATCGGGAAGCCCGCGAGCGCAGTCGGCTGTGATCGACCCTTCCGCTGGCGGAGACTCCGCGCAGCCGTAAACTGGCGGAACGCCGCCACCGGGTTTCCGCACCATGCACGACGACGAGCCGATCGACCCCGAAGAAACTCGCTACGTCCTGCGCCGCGTCGCGGCCTACCGCGAGGTCTGCGAGCGCGTCCGCCGGGGGAGCACCGGGGCCCTCGTCTTCGGCGGCATCATGCTCGCCATCTGGTACTTCGCGCTGCCGGAGAAGCTGCAATTCGACTGGTTCGGGCTCGTCTATCTGGCGCTCGCCTGCCTGGAGTTCGGCAGCGGCCTCTTGAATCGGCTCGTCCCGTCCGCCGAAGGGGTGCTCCTCGCGGCGCTCGTGCTGATGTGCTTCGGCGGCTGGACCGTCGCCCGCGAAGTGCTGATCTGGCAGAAGATCATCGTCTTCCCCGGCGGCCGACTCTTCCCGCCCCTGCTCATGGTCCTGCTCGGCGCCCTGTGGCTCTTCCAGGGCTTCCGCCAAGCGCAGGGATACCTGAAGCTCCGCCGGCAGTTCGCGGAACGGCCGACCGGCGCGCAGATCCGCTGGTTCAACGATTTGCTCCGCGAAATCAAATACGCCGACCCGAAGACCGACCCGCAGGCCGTCTTCTTCGACACGCAGCCGGCGCTTACGGGCAAGCTGCTCGGCGACACGGCCTTCTTCGTGGAAGGGAGAGATGAGACGATCATCGTCGCCCGGCGCGATGTGCTGCTGGAGCGCGAAGAGCTGGGCGGCGACCGGCCCGCGCGCGGCTACTTGAGCATTCGCGGAGCGGAGTTTCCGCCCTTCCCACTCGGGATCAAGACGTGGGAAAACTACGTGCAGTGGAAGCGCGAAGGGGGCGAAGAACCGCCGCCGCCGGTCGTGAGGCGGGCCCGCCGCGACCGGGACGACGGCTGAATCAGGACGCGGTCGGCCGGCAACTGCGGAACGACTGCAGCACCTGATGGAGGTCTTCGGTGATGCTGACCTCGTCGTCGAGGAAGTCCTTCAGCCAGATGAAGTTGGACTTCTGGGCCATGGCGACGAGCGGGAGCAGATCGCCGAGGCGGACGCGGACGGCCGGTTCCAGCGGTTCGAGGTCGAACAGCTCGCTGCGGCTGTCGTCGTCGTATCCGCGGTAGACTCGGAGCTGGTGCGGACGCATGGGAGAACCCTCCTGGTCGGCTGTTCCGTCGGAACGCAACAGCGCAACTTTGGTATCGACCGCTTCGAAAAGCGGACTGCAGTCCGACTCCGAGAACGTCGCCTTTTCCCGACTCCGATCGGTAAGATCTCCCATCTGCGAATCGCCCGCAGTTTGGGGCGAGTTGGAGGGCGACCATGCCGATACTCGCGATCCTCGGCGCCGGCGGCTGGGGCACGGCCATGGCCGTCGTTCTCGGCCAGCACCCCGAACACCATGTCCGCCTTTGGAGCTACCGGGGCGATGCCGCGGAGTCGCTGCGCGCGAAGCGCGAGAACGCGCTGCAACTCCCCGGCGTGCCGATCCCCGACTCGGTCGAGATCACCGCGTCGGTCGAAGATGCCGTGCGCGGCGCCGATGCGTGGATCACCGCGATTCCGACCGCCTTCCTCCGGTCCACGCTGCGCCACTTCAAGACCGTGGCGGCGCCGCACGTGCCCGCCGTGAGCCTGACGAAGGGCATCGAGATCGAAACCTTCCGCCGGCCGAGCGAGATCATCCGCGAGGAACTCGGCATGGAGCGCACGGTCGTACTCAGCGGTCCGAGTCACGCCGAGGAAGTCGCCCGCGGCGGGCCGACCTCCCTCGTCGCCGCCTGCGAAGATGCCGCCCTCGCCGCGTGGGTGCAGCACCACTTCGGCAGCGACCGCCTGCGGATCTACACGAACTCCGACCTCATCGGCGTGGAGCTCGCGGGGGCATTGAAAAACGTGCTCGCAATCGCCGCGGGGATCTGCGACGGGCTGAAGTTCGGCGACAACGCCAAGGCGGCGCTCCTCACCCGCGGCCTCGTCGAGATGCAGCGCTTCGGGGTGACGCACGGCGCCGACCCCGCGACGTTCCACGGCCTCGCCGGCATCGGCGACCTGATGACGACCTGCTTCAGCCCGCACGGCCGCAACCGCCGCGTCGGCGAACGCCTCGCCAAAGGCGAGAAGCTCGAAGCGCTGATGCAGGGGCCGCAGGTCGCCGAGGGGATCTTCACGGCGAAGAGCGTCTACGAGCGGCTCACCCGCGCGGGCCTGGAAGCCCCCATCTTGCAGGGCGTCTACCGCGTCCTGTACGAAGGTCGCTCGCCCCGCGCGGCGGTGAGCGATCTCCTCGGCCGACCGCAAAAGGAGGAATCGACATGCTGACGGTCGCCTTCAAAGAATGGGCCGCGATCTGCGGCGCGCTGGCGAGCGGCCGGCAGAGCCTGATCCTGCGCAAAGGGGGCATCGGCGAAGTCGGCGGCGAATTCCGGCCCGAGCACGACCGCTTCTGGCTCTATCCGACCTACTTCCACGAGCAGCAGCAAGCGGGCATCAAGCCCGAGGCGCAGAGTTTCCTCGACGCCGCCGATGCGGTGCGCCCGCCGACGGGCTTCGTGCGCTTGACGCACAGTGTCGAAGTGACGGGCGTGGAATTCTGCCGCGAATTGGACGGGGTGCTGAAGCTCGATGCGGAGCACATCTGGAGCGAGGCGACGGTGCGCCAGCGCTTCGCCTACCGGACGCCGGGGCTGTACGTGTTCCGCGTGACGGTGACCGCGGCATCGACTCCGCTCACCATCGTCGAGCGCCCCGAATACGCGGGGTGCAAAACTTGGGTGCCCCTCATCGAGAGCGATCTCCTTCCGGGCTGACGCTCAACCGCCCACCGCGGCCGAGAATCCGGCGCAGACCCGCGCGATGGCGAGCAGTCCGTCGAGCGCATCATCCTCCGTTTCCGACAGCCGCGCCGGCGGGTCGCCGAGGGCGCGGAGGATCTCGCGGCGCAGCCTCGGAAACTTCGCGGCGACTCCGCCGGAAAAGACCACCCGATCCCAGTCCCGATCCGGCGACAGCGCCGCTGCGAAGCGCGCGTAGTTCTCGGCCATGCTCCGGAACGCGGCCGCGAACAGTCCGCCGACCGTGAGGTTGCCCTCGCGGATGTTGCCGATGGAGCCGCGGTCGCCGACGGCGCTCGCGAAGAAGGCGAGGTTGACTTCGAGATCGGATTCGCCGACCCGCTCGACCGCGGCGGCGATGGCGTCCCACGGATCGGGAGCATCGGTCCCTCCGCGGCCAATTTCCGTCAGCAGATCGACGAGCACGGCGAGCGAGCGACCCGCCGGAATCCCGACGATGGTGCGGAGCCGGCGGCCGTCGAAGTAGGGCCGGACTTGGAAATCCCCGGAACCGACATCGCGACCCGTGAGACTGATCTGCGAGCCGGTCGAGATGTTGATCGAGAGTTCGCGATCCCGCACGCCGACGCCGGCGAGCGCCGCCTGCTGATCCCCCACGGGCGCGTAGCAGATGAGCGCTCCGGCGACTCCGACGACGGAGCCGAACGGTCGCACCTCCGGCCAGCGGAGGGCACCGAGGCCGAGGCGCCCGATGAGGTCGCGGTGCCAATCGCCGCGCGCGAGGTCGAACAATCCGTGTGCGGCGGCATTCGTCGCGTCGGTTGTCGGCTGTGTTCCGCAGAGGTCGGCAAGGACGAAATCGGGGAGCGCGGCCGGCGTGGCGCCGGGACGGAGTCCGCCGTGCCGCTGCATCCAGAAGAGCGTCGCGGCCGGGGTGCCGACCCGCAATTCGCGACCGACGCCCGTGTGATCTTCGGGCGAGAGCCGCGCCGTCAGCCCGTCGAAGAGGGTGCCGCCATCCGGCTGCGGCTCCCGCGCCCGCTGATCCTTCCACGTCACGATATTCGAGTGGGCCCGTCCCGCATCGTCCGTGAGGACGACGCAGTGCATCTGGCTGCTCATCACGAGTCCGCTGGCATCCGGAGCATCCGCGAGCAGCGAACCGATGAGCCGGCGCACGGCGGCGAGCACCGCGGCCGGATCGAGTTCGCAGCGGCCGGGCGGCAGCCCCGCGATCGATTCCGGCGTAGGGACCCGCCGGATGTGCGATCCGCGCCGGCCCTCGAGATCGAGGACCGCGCCTTTGAAAAATGTAGTGCCGAGATCGAGGGCGAGGAACCGGGTCACGGTGCGAATCTCCCCGCGGAATGCTTCACCCTTCGCCTCCGGAATCGAAGGCGAGCGCGAAGTGCGGTTCGCTCGGATCCTCATCGGCCGGCGTCCACGGTTCCGGCGGGTCGAAGGCCAGCGCCTCGTACGATGCGGGCGGATCGCCGTCGTCGGCGAAGCGGCTGAAGTCGGAATGCGCGGAGATGTCGTTCGGCATGACACGGCCCTCGGGAAGTGGAAATGGCCGGGGCACGACGCCGCCCCCGACTCACCACTTATGGCGTCGTGACCGCCGGAATGCAAGCGGAGAGTTGCGACGGCACATCCGGCACGCCCCATCTCGGGCGTCACAGTGCGGACGGTATCCCCCGCTTGTGCAGACCCCGCGATTTCCGGCGCAAACTGCAGAAGCACAGCGGCGCTCTCGTATCCAGTAGGATTCGCCGAGTTTCCACGCCGCCCTTCGCCCAGCTCCGCTCCGCGATCGCGCTCCGGCATTGTCCGATACAAACGCGTGACGCGATTCCGGGTTATAGTGACAGCCCGATCCCTTCCCGGAGCGCATCGTGAACCTGCGAACCCTTTTGCCCGCAGCAATCGGCTGCGGCGCCTTCTTCCTGCTCGGCTGCATCCCCACTCCGCCGCCGTCCACCGACGATGATGAGCGGATCGACACACGACTCGACACGCAGCCGGGTCCACTCGAAAGCCACCGAGCCGGCGCCAAGTTCGATCCGGCCGCGCGGCACTTCTTGAATACCACAGGCTTTTTCCAGACCGCGCCGGCGATGGCGACGGGGGTTCACAAGAGCTACGTCGACGATTTCCTCCGCCATCCGGGGATGGGCTTCGGCCGCATGGGACCGCCCCCGTCGCCCGCTTCGAACTGGGTCGAACTCGCCGCCGAGAGTCAATCGGATCGGCATTCGGAGGCCGAGCATTCGGGGACCAAGCCGGTCACCTACGACGTCGTCGGCGAAATGCTGAGCCTGCCCGACGGTTCGACCCGCTCGGTGCGCGAGCGCGTCTGGCTGCTGAAGGAGCGGCAGCTCATGGGCGTGACCGCCGAGACCGGTCCGACCGTCTATCTGCAATCGCCGAAGAACCAGCACGAACTGATGAAACCGAAGACCGGCGCGACCGCCGAGAAGCGAGCGCCCGATGCGTTCGAGACCGAGGCGCTCGCGAAACTCAAAGGCGGCGAAGAGGTGGCGCTGCAGTCGTCCGACCGCGAACTGCGGGTGCTCGGCGCCATCCGCGCCCGACAGGAGTGCCTGTCGTGCCACACCAAGGCCGGGGTCGGCACGTTGCTCGGGGCCTTTACCTACACGCTGAAAGCGCAGTCCGAAGCGATCCCCGTACAGCATCGGTTGAAGGACAAAATCGGGCTGAGCGATGCCGAACTCGGCGCCGTGAAGGTCGTCGAATCGCGCGGGGGCAAAGTGATCCGCACGCCCGGAGGCCCGGTGACGGAACTGCAGATGAGCTTCGCGCGGAACCGGGACATCGAGACCACCGTGCACAACCAATTCCAGTTCGAGCCCACAATCTTCACCCGGCTCCAACTCCACGATTCCGCGCTGACGATCCTCGGGGCGTTCCCCGACGTGAGCATCCTCGATGTTTCCAATTCGCTCGTCAGCGATGCCGGATTGAAAACCATCGCGGAGCTGAAGAACCTGAAGAAGCTCGACCTCAGCGGTACCGTCGTGACCGCGGCGGGCATCGCGGCCTTCAAGAAGGAACTACCGCTGTGCGAGGTCGTCCAAGTCAACGCGATGCCGGTTCCGTAATTCACCGCGTCAGCGCGTACCAGAGCGTCTCCAGGATCACGACGTAAGCGTTCGCCCAAACTCCCGTCCGCAGAAATGTGGGCGGGAGCGTCGGGTCGCCGATGAAGGGCCGCAGAAACCAGCCCATCTGAATGCCGACGAATGCGTAGAGCACCACCCAGACGCGCCGCAGGGTCGCATGGCGGGGGTTCGCCGCTTCGAGATCGCGGTAGCGCCGGCGGAGCTGCCACTGCGCCGCGATACTCGCGATGGCGAACATCACCGCGTTGAACGCCGTAGCCTCGTGATAATCCGCGGTCGAGAGATACCAGACGGCCGTGTACGGCGCCAGCGCGGCCAGCACGAGCGCGATCGCTGCTTGGGTGCCCAGCACGGCCCGGAAGGCGGCGCCGAAGTCGTTCCGCAATCCGGCGAGCGCGTTCAGCACGAAGAAGCTCGGCGCGGCGAGGAGCGTCGTCGCCAGCAGGAGGATCGGCACCTTGGCGGCGGAGTACGCGAGCTGCTCGATCCGATCCGCGCTCAGCCCGCCGAAGCCGCCCATCACCGCACCGTAGAAGCCCCCGCCGAAACCGACGGCCGCGAGCCACGTCGCGATCGCGCGGCGGCGCCCGACGGATTCGCCCCGGCCGATCAGGATCGATTCGAGTCCCCGTTCGAGTGCGGTCATGCCGTCACGGTGCGAAGAGATGGCGGAGCGACTTCAGCACCGCTTCGAAGAAGGAGGCTTCGCGCGGTCGGAACCAGGTGAAGGGGAGCCACGGCGAACCGACGAACGGCCTCAGCACCCAGGCCATCTGCGCGCCGACGAGTCCGAAGGCGATGAGCCAGACGTAGAACACCGCGCCGAGGCCGGTGCCCTTCGGAGTTGCTCGCAGCGGCATGTCTTCTTCGGCTTCGACCCGAATTGCCGTTTGCGACTCGCGGCTCAGCAGCCGGAAGAGGTAGAAGCCGCCGAACAGACCCGAGACGGTGAAGACGGCGACGTTCAGGATCAGGATGAACGCGTAGCTGCTTGTGGTGGCCGAGAAGAAGGCCACGATGGGGCCGAGGGAAGCGAGGACTGCGATCAGCACGGCCATCGCCGCCGTGAGCGCGCGGACGAGTTTGCCGAAGGGCAGCTTCGTGCCGAGGATCGTGTTGAAGACGTAGAGGGACGGAAAGGTCACGCCGAGCGTCAGCAGGAAGAGCGCCGGCACCTTGACTCCGGAGGCGAGCACTTGCCAGTACTCCGGCTCATCCCGACCGAAGAGGCCGAAGCTCCCCATGCAGCAGCCGTAGAGTGCGGCCAGAAGCACATTCGCCGCGAACAGGGAGCGCGTCGATTGCCCCGAGAGGGGTTCGCCCCGGAGCACGCGATCCAATTCCCGAAACGCCTTCATGCTGCCACCCTGATTCCGAATATCGGGTGATGCACCCGGCGACGAAAGCAGTGTAGCAGGTCACTTTGCAATGTAAAGTTAAGTTGGCGTCGCTTTAGTTTTCAGTCATTTCGGTAGTTTCGGTCGTTTCAGTCGTTTCAGTGGAGGGGGTGCGGAGAATGACTGAAACTGAAATTGATCTCACTTCATCGAGATGCTTTTGCCGAACATCGCGCGGAATTGGCCCGCGATGAGCTGCGGGGTGTTACTCGGGGCGGGGAAATTGCGAAGGGAGGCCTTCACGAATTCGATGACGTTCCGGGCCGCTTTCTCTTCGTAGGTGTCGCCGGGGAAAGTGGACTCCACCGCGGCACGGGTGCTGTCGTTGCTGCTGTTGAGATCGATAAATCGCCGCGTCGCTTCGGCCAGCATCATGCGGCCCTCGATCAGATCGGCGACGATCTGCTCCTTGATCGCCAGCCGATCCCCGAGGTTCACGATCGTCGCGTCGTAGTGGTTGGAATCGATCTCGCCCTTGGCCATCGTGGCCCGGTGCTCTTCGAGGTCGCGGAAATCGTCGTAGGCGCAGGCCAAGCCGCCGGGGTAGGTGAAGGCCGCGAGCGCCAGAGTCGCGCTGAGGACGGCGGGGATCGCGGCGGTGCGGCGGACGGTCGGGCGGAAGCGGATCAAGGCAGACTCCTCACAGAAGGAGCGGTCCGGGCAGACCGCAGCCCTACGGCGACCCGTGGGAGTCGTCGGGAGTGACAGCGGATTGTCGGAACCGCAGATCGCGGAGCGCACCCGGCGGTGGGAGTCGGACGGGCCGTAGCCGGGGACGCACTCACAGCTCGTCGCTGTTCGGGCATCGGAGTCGCACAGCGACTCCGATGATCGGGAGGGAGTGGCCCGTCCTCGTAGTATCAGACTCGCAAATCTCGTCCCTGTTCCATGAATCTGGCGTGAATATCTCCAAAGGGCTGTTGCGCAACGACTTGCAATTCCGAGAAGAAGCCTTCACCGCCTCCCGGGTGCCCATTTGCCGTGCAATCGCCGCCCACGATCCGCGGAAGTTCGGCTTGCGACTCTTCGCTCGACAGCCCAGCTTCACCGACGCCCACTTCCCATCTCATTGGCGCCGAGCGACCGAAATGGGTCGCGGAATTTCTGCGCCCGAACTGACATCGGGTCCGATGCGAGAGGTTGTCCGCCGGGGCGGGAGTTCTGCATCCGCGAATCGCGGGGAGCGGCACGGCGCGAACTTCGTGCCGCACCGGGAATCCGCCCGGGTGTCATGCGATCTCCGCCTGCGATTCCGCGCGTCCGAGCCGGGCACCCCGTAGAACACGACTGTCGAACCAACCGCCGCCGAGGGGCCTCGATGACGCCGACCGATCCGCCGCGCTGGGCCAGTATCGAGACTCTGCGCATGGGCGCGTACGCGGTCATCATCGCGGCGGGGTCGTGGTACTTGCTCGGCCAACTGGCGTCGGTGCTGCGGCCGCTGCTCCTCGCGGCGTTTCTCGGCTACGTGCTCATGCCTTACTACAACCGCCTGCGCAAGCACGTCCCGGTCCCCGTGGCCATCGTGTTGCTCGTCGGCGGGACGACCCTCGTGCTGCTGGGCGTCGTCGCGGTGATCACGGGAAACCTGTACGACCTGACGGAGCAGGGGCCGAAGCTCCAAGGGAAAGTGTTCGCCTGGACGTACCGCATCAGCGACTGGGTCTATTCCCTTCCGATGGTGGGGCCGAAGCCCGAGGGTGCGCGGCCGCCCGAAAAGCTGGTCGCCGATACGATCACGGATGGGCTG
>JAYVTJ010000387.1:0-2092 GCA_043774415.1 Fimbriiglobus sp.
CCGAGGACCATCCCCAGGGCGTAGAACTGCACGAGTCCGTTGTGCAGCGGACGAAGCAGCGACGCCAGGAAGCGCGGCGCGTAACTGAGCAGGCGGGCGACCGCATCGAGGAAGGCGTCGAACTGCCGACCGGTCGCCGCGAGCATCTCGGCCGGCTTCACGACCGCGAGATCGTAGGTCTCATCGACGTACAGTTTGTTCAGCGAGAGCGCATAAATCGGCTTCAACCCCTCGGGCACTTTTTCCGGGCCACCCCTGCGATAGAGCGCCGCCGCGGCGCCGATTCCTCCGAGCGCGAGCAGCGTGCTGAGGCCTGCGACACCCCAGTGGAACGAGTGCGCCGTCTCGGTCATGTTCGAGTGCTTGAGGTAGTTCGTGTGGGCATGCTCGATGGATGGCGACCGTTCGAGGAAGTGCCCGAACCAGTGCGTCAGCGGATCGACGACGACCCCGGCGAGCAGCGCCCCGGCCGCGAGGACGACGAGCGGCACCACCATGATCCGGGGCGATTCGTGGGCGTGGCCGTGCGCCTCGTGCGGCACCCGCTCCGCGCCCCAGAAGGTGAGGAAGTAGGCGCGGAACGTATAGAAAGCCGTGAGTCCGGCCGTCGCGGCGGCAATTGCGAATAGGCCGAAGTAGAGTGTGTGATACTTCGCGTGCGATTCCCCCGCTTCGAGCAAGCTGTGCAGGATCTGATCCTTGCTCCAGAACCCGGAGAGCAGCGGGACACCCGCGAGCGCGGCCGCACCGATGAGGAACGTCGCGTGGGTCCACGGCATGAGCTTCCGCAGGCCGCCGAACTTCCGCATGTCGATGACATTGCCCATCGCGTGCATCACGGAGCCGGAGCCGAGGAAGAGCAGGGCTTTGAAGAAGGCGTGCGTGAACAGGTGGAACATCGCGGCGACCACGGCCATGCGCGGCGAGATCGCTCCGCTGCAACCGAGCGCGAGGAACATGAATCCGAGCTGGCTCACGGTCGAATAGGCCAGCACGCGCTTGAGGTCGTTCTGAGCGACTGCGAGGAATCCGGCGAGCAGCGCAGTCGCTCCGCCGATGCCGGCGACGATCAGCCCGGCTTCGGGCGACAGCACGAAGAGCGGCGCACAGCGGGCGAGCAGGAACACCCCGGCCGTCACCATGGTCGCGGCGTGGATGAGCGCCGACACGGGGGTCGGACCTTCCATCGCATCGGGTAACCAGACGTAGAGCGGCAACTGCGCCGACTTGCCGACGGCCCCGCAGAAGAGCAGCAGGCAGATCGCGGTGATGGTTCCGCTCGCGGGCGGATGCTTTGCGATGTGCTCGAAGAGCGCATCGAAGCTCGTGTGATAGCCGCCCGTCTGCCAGAGCAGGAAGATCCCGATGACGAGTCCGACGTCGCCGAGGCGGGTGACGAGGAACGCCTTCCGCGCGGCTGCGGCCGCGGAGGGCTTCGCATAGTAATAGCCGACCAGCAGATAGCTGCAGAGGCCGACGCCTTCCCAGCCCGCGAGGAGGATGAAGAAGTTGTTCGCCATCACGAGCAGGCACATCGCGAAGACGAACAGCCCCATCAGCGCGAAGTAGCGGGCGAAGCCGCCGTCGCCTTCCATGTACCCGGCCGAGAAGATCGCGATGAACGTGGCGATGAAAGTCACGGTCGCGAGCATCAGCAGCGAGAGCGGGTCGAGCAGGAACGAGAAGCCCACATTCAACCGGCCGACGGAGAACCAAGTGCCGAGGTCGGCGGTGATCGCGAGCGATCCGTGCCCCTCGGCGACGCCGGCGAGGACGATGGCCGAGATGACCGACGCGGAGGCGAAAGCTATGATCGCCGGCAGGTGGGCGAAGCGCCCGAACCGCGAGCAGCCGAGCAGTGCCGACAAGATCGCGCCGAGGAGTGGCAGCGCTGCGGCGATGAGCGCGAGGCCGAGGGGGCTGGAGGGATCAAACACGGGTCACCTCCGGCGCGCGCGGCGCGACCCCCGGCTTCATACCGGTGACGGGCAGGACGGGGTGCGGTTCTTCGGTTTCGATTTGCAGCGGCTCCGTATCGACGGCGGGGGGGACACCCTGTTCGTGAAGGGTTTGCCAGAGACCCGAATCGAGG
>JAYVTJ010000388.1:0-6505 GCA_043774415.1 Fimbriiglobus sp.
GCGGCGCGGACGGCACTCCAGCCCGCGACGTCGACGAAGAGGAACTTCGCGGGATAGGCGAAATATTCGGTGAGGAGGCGGTAGCCGGGGAAGACGTTCGGCGGGTACGGCAGCAGTCCTTCGGAGATGTCGAAGCCGACGGGCAGCAGCGCATCTTTGGCGGGGAGCACCACCGCGTTTTTCGGCTTCGCCGGATCGACGAACGCCACTTCGAGGGCGCTGTTGAAGATCAGATCGTACAGCGGGGCGACGAGCGCGTTTTCGCCGACGAGGTGGAAGCGGAGCTTGTCGATCTTCAAAGCGTCGAAGGCGAGGGTGCCGGTGGTTTGCAGGCGGAGACGCAGCGCCGCAGTCGCGCGGAGGGGCGGGTTCAAACCGGGCGGGAAGGGGGGCGGATAGAGCTTGGCCTCGGCGAGGATAATGGGCCAGAGCGTGAGCGGATAGCTCGTGCGGTAGCGGCAACTCACATCGCCGACGCGGTCGGTGTTGAGCGGGCTGCCGACGGGGATCGTCACGCCGTCGGGGGCCGCGCGGCTCGGGTCGAGCTGAAACTGCACGACGGCGAAGGACGGGATCGGAGCCAGGACGTGCGGATAGACCACCGAGAGGATCGCCTCGGTGAGTTCGGGGAATTCGTCCTCGATCTTATTGCGGATGCGCGCCGTCAACAGGGCGAACGATTCGATCAGCCGTTCGACGTGCGGTTCGGTGGAGCGGTCGGGCTCGAGCTGCAGCCGCGCGGCCGCGGCCGGGTACTTCTTGGCGAACTCGCCGGCGAGTTTGCGGATGAAGTGGAGTTCCGATTCGTAGTGGCGGAACAGCGTGTCGCTCATCCGTTGGCCTGCACTTCGTACTTGCCGGTGCCCACGTCGAGGATGGTGTCGAACGCCACTTCGGGCGCCGGATCGACCGTGAGCCGGGCTTCGATCTTGAATTTCACCGACATCCGCGAGGTGTCGTCGAGCTTCAGCAGGGTGACCTTCACGGTCTTCAGCCTCGGCTCGAACTGGTTGATCGCGCGTTTGATGAGCCGGCCGATGTTCGAGCGCTGCTCGGTCGAAATCGATTCGAGCGACGCGAGGTCGGGGAGTCCGTAGGTCACGACGGAGTCGCGCGTCTCGGGGTACTGCTCGGGGAAACTGTGGTACGGATGCAGGGTGTTCAGCAGGTCTTCGAGATCGCGGCGCACCGCGAGGTACATCTTCTCGACGGTGTAGCCGGTGATGATGGAGTTGCCGGCCGATTCCGGATCGAGGAGCCGATCCACGATGCTCGGCAGCAGTCCCTTTTTCGGGGGGGCGGGGGGCGGCACGCGGAGGACCTCGGACTACGGGCCGAATCGGATCTGCCGGATGCCCGTGAAGGGGAGGGTCGCCGCCGCGGCCAGAAACTGGCGGACGCCGATCCCGATGCCGCCGTTCCACTCCGTCGCTTGGCCGAGTTGCAGTTCGCCGTCGGGCGACTGCCATGAACCGGGGTAGAGTCCGGGGAGGAGCACATCGCCTTCGATGCCGTCTTTGAGCACGAGGTTCGCCGGGCGCAGGATCACATCCCGCGGCGCGGAGGGCGGATTCATCGTGATCGATTCGACACTTTCGAGGGGCACCCACGAATAGATGCCGCCGACGCCGAAGACTTCGAGCATGGTGCCGAAGCGCTCGTCCGCGTCGAATATTCCCTCGAAGGGAACGCCGTCGATCATACCGGTGAGTGCGGGCACGGCCGCGTTCGCATCATCGAGGAGCCGCCCGGCTTCGCCGGCATCACCGCGGGCCAAAGCTGCGAGCGCTTCGAAGCGCTGCTGCACGTGGGCGGGGCCGTCTGTCAGGCCTTTGGGGTGATCCGTGCCGGCGAAGACCGCGCGACGTTTGACCTCGGCATCCATCGCGTTTCGGTACTGTTCGATCGCCGCGATGTGCTGGGGGTCGTCGTAGCGGAGGACGTCGAGCTGCTTGCGGGCACGGTCGAGTTCGCCCGAAAAGAGGAAGAGTTCGAACAGAAAAAAGCGAGCCGGGTTGTTGGCCGGCTGCGCTTTGACTTTGACGATCTGGGCGTCGATGGCTTCGCGGAGTTTGCCGGACTCGAAGAGTTCGCTGGCGGTCACGGGAAGCCCTCGGACGGAAGGGGCCGGAGGCCGGCCCTGAACGGAACCGATCAGACTTTGACGCTTTCCTTCAAATTCCAGCCCGACTTCACGGCGGTGTCGAGGGTACCGTCCGCCTTCTGCGGCTTGTACTCGAACTCGATCTTGGCGTAGTTGAGCGAGAAGCTCTCCGTCGGCAGTGAGCCGCTGCCGTCGCTTCCGCCGGCTTGGAACGAGGAGACGAGGCAGTCCGTCAGGGTGATCGTGTAGTACTCCTGAGGCGTTTCTCCCTGCTTCCGGACGTGGAGCGTGGCCTTGGCGATCGGTTTGCCGTTGGCGCACCGGAGGAAGAGGGCGGTCGAAGCGACGTTCGTGGAGCAAGAGAAGCTCATGTCTTGGAAGCTAGCTTTGCCGGCTCCGCCGCCGCCGCCGCCGCCCGAAGTGCCGGCGTTGGAAGCGCCCCAACTGAAGGAAGAGACTTCGATCGTCGCGCCCTTCGCTTTGTCCTGCGATTCGCCTTTGATGCCGTCGAGTTCGAGAAGAAAGTCCGAAGCCATGATCCATCTCCAGAGGTTGGGTCACTCGGATCGTCCGGCTCGGAGTTGAGCGGTTTCGATCAGGTTCCCGGTTCACAGAAGTAATGCAGAAGGAGCCGCCCGCCGGACAACCGGCAGACGATATTTCCCGGAATCACTTCCCGAGCTGCTTGGCGACCATCCGCAGCGAGATGTCGAGTCCTTCCAGTTGGAAGTGCGGCCGCATGTGGGCGACCGCGCGGTACATGCCGGGCTGGCCTGGGACGTCTTGGACTTTGATCTCCGCCCAGGCGAGCGGCTTTTGGGCCTTCGTCTCTTCGCCGGCGTCGGCGGGGTTGCCGAGGGTGTAGTTGTTGATCCAGCGGTTGAGCCACGCCTCCATCTGGTCGCGCTCCATGAACGAGCCGACTTTGTCCCGCACCATGACCTTGAGGAAGTGGGCGAAGCGCGACACGCACATGAGCTGGTTGAATTTCGTGCCGAGCACGGCGTTGGCCGTGGCGTTGTCGCGGTCGTACTTCTTGGCTTTCTGCGTCGAGGTCGCGGACATGAAGGCCGCGTAGGGCTTGCCCTTGCAGTGGATGAGCGAGAGGAAGCCGAGCTTCTCGAGTTCCTGCTCGCGGCGCTCGGTGATCGCCACTTCCGTGGGGCACTTCATGGCGACATCGCCGTCGTCGGTCGGGAAGGTGTGGACGGGCAGCCCTTCGACCTTGCCTCCGCCTTCGACGCCGCGGGTGCGGGCCATCCACCCGTGCTTGGAGAAGGAGTCGGTGATCCGGGCCGCGTAGCACCACGACGCGTTCATCCAGAGGTACTTGTCGTGATCGACGCCGTCCACGTTCTCCTCGAAGTTGAACTCGGCGACGGGTTGGAACTTGTCGCCGTAGACTTCGCGGGCCAACACCCGGGGACAGGTGAGGGCGACGTAGCGCGAGTCTTCGGATTCGCGGAAGGCCTGCCACGCGGCGTAGTCCGGCCCGGTGAAAATCTTGGCGAGGTCGCGCGGGTTCGACAGCTCCGAGAAGCGGTCCATGTTGAACGACTTCGGGCTGACGTTCGCCACGAATGGTGCGTGCGCCGAAGCGGCGATGCCCGCCATCCCCTGGAGGATCTTGATGTCCGGCGAGCGGCGGCAGTCGAAGTCGTAGTCGCCCATCAGCATGCCGAAGGGATGGCCGCCGAGGGTGCCGTACTCCTCCTCGTAGACCTTTTTGAAGGTCTCGGACATGTCGAATTCGACCGCCCGTTCGAGGTCGTTGCGGAGTTCGTCCTTCGTGACGTTCATCACGCGGATCTTGAGGGACTCGCCCGTTTCCGACTTGCTCACGAGGTGGTGCAGGCCGCGCCAGGTGCCCTCGAGCTTCTGCAGCGCCGGCTGGTGCAGGATCTCGTTCATCTGGAGGGTGAGCTTCTGGTCGATCGAGCTGATCCAGAGCTTGATGTTGGTCTCGACATCCTTGCTGACCGTCCCACCCGACTGGAGCGAGGCCTTGATGAAGTCGTTGAGCGCGCCGAGGCCGCGGGCGCGGGCCGCGGAGTCGTCGGTCACCTTCATGCGGCCGAGCGCAGCGTCCAGCCACTGGTTGCTGTCGAATTCCGTCGTGGTTGCGGCGGCGCTTCCGGCTGATTGTTCGGCGGCCATTGCGGGCAAACTCCGGGCGGGGTCGGGTGTGAATCGGAAGTGCGGACTACTTCGCTTCGGGCGTTTGATTCATGGTGTCGAGCAGCGCCTGCTTCTTCTCGGTGTTGCCGAGGACTTCGCCCAGCAGCTTTTCGAGGGCGTCGTTCCCTTCCATCTTGCCGAGGAGTTCGGTGAGCTTCTTGCGCATTTGAAGCAGCTCGTTGAGGACGGGCACCTGCTCGGCGACGCGGGCCGGCTCGAAATCTTCGAGCTTGTTGAACTTCAGTTCGACGTTCAAGAGTTCGTCCGGCTTATCGCCGATCTTGTTTGGGACGCGGAAGGCGACGCGCGGAGCGGCGCGGTTCATCACGTCGCCGAAGTTGTCGCGGTCGATGGGGACGAACTTGCGCTGCTTGAGCGGGCGGTTCGCCTCGGCGGGCATCCCCGAGAGGTCGGCGAGAACGCCGACGACGAACGGGAGTTCGAGCATCGGCTCGGCCCCTTCCGTTTCGACTTTGTAGTCGATGCGGACGCGGGGGGCGCGGACGCGTTTCAGTGTGTCCTGATAGCTTTCGGCCATGGCTCGACTCGCCGAGGTGAATGGAGACGACGCGGCCGAATCCGGACGCGTCGATCATCTTACGAAGCTGCGCGGCGCCGCTCAACTGTCAAGTGTCTATCTTCTCCGAATTCTCATTTCAGTAGCGTCAGAGCCTTCGCCGCTTCCTGCTTCACCCAAGCGTCAGAGTCGGAGCTGAGCGCCTGCAAGTCGGCCAGCACTTGAGGGTGCGACATGCCGTGGTGGGCCAAATGGCGGATGCAATCGACGCGGACGGCGGCGGGCTGATCCGACGCGGCCCCGGCGAGCAGAGCCGACGCGACGCGCGGATGCTTCGTCCAATCGAACTTCACCAGAGCCCGCACCGCCGCGTGCTTGTCGGCCTCGACCGTGCCGAGCAGAAGCTTCTTCGAGAAGTTCAAGACTTCCTCGGCGGTCGCATCGCGCTGCGCGGGCGCACTGTAGATCACCTGCGATTCGCGGGGAGTCGCTTCGGCGGGCTTCGCCGATTGCGGCATCACCTTCGGCACCGCGACTTCCGGGATCGGATCGATCTTCAGGAACTGGATGACGGGGGCGGAAGTGTAGGCCGGCTTGCCGGTGGTCGGAGCCGCTTCGGGCTGGAACTCGGGCATCGCCTTCGCCATCGGTACCGGTGCGGGAGCAAGGGCGATTGCGAGTTCGGGAGTCGCGGCGTGCATCGGAGAGCGCGGCGCCGGATCGCCCGACTTCAGGATCGAGAAGACGCTCTGCTCGACACCGGTCGTGAGGCCGGGGGTCGGGTGCAGCGTGTTGGCGTAGAGTTCTTGGAACGCGGTGAGCGTTTTGCGGGCGCGCTCGATTGCAGCCGGGGTCGGCGAAGTCGCCGTCGTCATCGGCTTCAGATCCTTGAGCTTCTCATCGTCCGTCTTCGGCTTCATCGGGCCTTCGCCGGGTAGTTCCTCGCCCTTCTTCGGTTCGACGATTTCGGGTTCCGGCGCCGGGGCTACGTAGCAGGCCAAGCACTTCTCGAGGGCGAGGGCGGCCGTGCAGCGGACGCGCACCGAGCGCTCGGCGGGATTGCCGTCGAGTTCCATCCCGGACACCGACGCTTCCAGCGCGGCGATGGTGATCTTGTTGCAGCAGCAACCGCGGCTCAGAGCTTGGGCCGCTTCGAAGCGGACACACTCGCTCGGATCCATTCGCAGCGCATCCGCGAGGCCCTTCGAAGCATTCGGATAGTAGCGGCAATCGAGCGTGCCGAGGTAGCGGATGTCCATCTGCCGGGCCTTGGCCTCGGCCGCATCCTTCTTCCCTTCGGCGGCTGCGCCGGCGGCACCCGGTTTCGCCAGATCGGCGGCCGACGGGAGGATCGGACAGAAAGGCGGGATGACGCCGCCCGTCAGCGTGACCAGCGGCTTCGTAATGTTGTTCAGGAGTGCGCCCGCCGGGGTGACGCAGAGCTTGCGGCGGAAGGCTTCGCAGCGGACGCAGATCTTTTCGAGGCAGCCCGGCTTCACGGCACCCGCCGCAGTTCCTGCGGTACCGGCTGCGCCTGCCGAGACAACAGCAGGAGCTGGGGCCGCTGCGGCTGCGGCGGGAACTTGGGCCGTGCCGAGCGGCGCCGTCGTCAGCAGTGTCGCTGCGACAAGCCCACCGAAGAGATAGAGTCGAGTCATAGCAAGCCCTCCTGTTACCCAGTCCGCGAAGGGGTTGGGTCGTTGTGT
>JAYVTJ010000389.1:0-2769 GCA_043774415.1 Fimbriiglobus sp.
CTGGGTGATGCGATGTTCGCGCATCACGGACACGAGGCCGTGTTCCCAGTCGTGCCCGACGGCGTGCAGGGCCGGGGCGATCAAGCGATCCGCGAGCGCGGCGATGGTGTGCCCGCGATCGGCTGCCCCGACGACCAATTCCCGGATCGCCTCGATGTCGTCACGCCGGATGGCCCCCGCGAGGAGTTCCCCGAGTTCGGCCAAATCCGACGCGGCGGGAGCGGCGGACCCGGCGAGCGCGGCCCCGTCGGCGCGCGGCAATTTCCCATCGCGCACCGAGCGGAGTACATCGGCCAGTAACAATTTGCGGTGGCCGCCGGGGGAGACCAGCGCGGGCAAGATGCCGTCGTCGACCCAGCGCTTCACCGTGGTCACGCCGACCCCGAGCATCCGGGAGACTTGTGCCGTACTCGCATATTCGCCGGGCTCGGGCGTACCGGCGGTGTCTTTCGGCCGTTTCATGCGGGGGCAACTACGATTTGGACGTTTCGAGGGATCGGGGAACAAACAATGCTAGTAATTCCGACTTGCAGAAAGCCCAATCCGCTGCAAAAAATAATTCGGACGATTCGGACGATTTATGTTGGATTCGATTTCGGAGTGCGGTACAACTGACATCGCCGCCCAAGTTGTCGAAGAGGTCATAGTCATGGAAACTCTCCCCTCGCTCGAGACGCACCGGACCCCGCGGACCGCCGCGTTACCGGGTCACATCCACCACGACTCGTTTGCGACGAAGCAAGCCCGACAGGATTTCGACCCCGTCGATCTGCTGGAATCGCTGGACGATTACGACGACCACTACATGCCCGACGATGTAACGCGCGATCACGCCCGGCGGATGCACTACGCTGCGCATCGGCTGCACCGGGCCACCAAGCCGGCCGAGGTGCGGCGCTGGCGCGGATACTACTTCGGCCTGCGGGATCGCATCGTCCTCGGCAACCGCAAGCTGATCTACCGGGCCGTCCGCCGGCAGATGGCGATGCAGCACCGCGCCGACGATCTCATCGGCGATTGCCACATCGTCCTCATCCAGGCCGTGGCCGCGTTCAACCCGTGGATGGGCATCCGCTTCAGCACCTACGCCTACACCTGCATCGTCCGCGCGCTGTCCCGGCAGTCGCAGAAGCACTCCGCCGATTGGCTCACGCGGGCGCTGCCGTTCGATGCGCTGCCCGACCGCGAACCGCGCGGGCGCGGCAAACCTGCCGCGAGCGGTGCCCTGCAGATCCCCATCGAGGAATTCCTCCGCGACGACCATCCTTTGCTCACGGATCGGGAGAAGAAAATTCTCGTCCACCGGTTCGACCTGCACGACGAACCGGGCGGCCGCACCCTGGAGCGCGTCGGCCAATCGCTGGGCCTCTCCAAAGAGCGGGTGCGCCAGGTGCAGGCTTCGGCGATCGACAAGCTCCGCAAGGCGCTGGAAGCGGCCGGGGCGACGGCGTGACCGACCCCCCGCTGACAGTCCGTTGCCAGCGGCCCGCCCGGTGCGGGCCGCTTTCTTTGCGCCTTCGCGGAACGGACGGCTTGCTTTCCCCCGGAGCGGCATCTAGGATCATGCCCAATACCCGGCGGCGCGAGCATTCCTTTTCCCCCGCGCGGCCGCCGACCGCTAAGACCGCACGAGGCGTTATGGCCCAGATATCTCCCGCCCTCGCCACCGTTACGCGGGACCGCGCCGCCCGCCTGGCGAAGTTCCTCAAGCTGCTCGCCGGCACGGCGAAGACCCGTACGGTGCTGATGGCGAAACTCAAGACCGACCAGCGCGCCTTTTACCGCGATCTGCGCTTCCTCCGCTCGCTCGGCATCGACGTCACCGCTGCGGGCGACAAATACCTGCTCGACGGCCCCCTCGACTCGGCCCGGGCCAAGCTCCCCTGCCCCGACCCCGGCCTCACGATGGCCGAAGCGGCGCAGCTCTCGCGCGGCAGTTCCGAAGGGCACCGCAAGCTGAAGCGCATGATCGAATCGATCAGCGGCGCCGAGACTTCGGCCGGCGGCAGCGTCCGATGAAGGCCGCGATCATCATCCCCGCCCGATACGCCTCGTCGCGCCTCCCCGGCAAGCCGCTCCTCCGGGCCACGGGCAAATACCTCATCCAGCACTGCTACGAACAGGCTCTCCTCGCGGAGTGCGCTGACCGCGTGATCGTCGCCACCGACGACGAACGGATCGCCGACGCCGTGCGCTCTTTCGGCGCCGAAGTCGCGATGACGCGCGGCGATCATGTCTCGGGCACCGACCGCATCGCCGAAGTCGCGGAGTCCCTCGACGCCGAGATCATCGTGAACCTGCAGGGGGACGAACCGCAGTTCGACCCCGCGGGGCTGGATCTCCTCGTCGCGCTGATTGCGGAATCTGATGCTCCGATGGCGACGCTGGCCGTGCCGATCCGCGATGAGGCGACCCATCGGAATCCGAACATCGTCAAAGTGGTCTGCGCCGGCGACGGCCGGGCGCTCTACTTCAGCCGCAGCCCCATCCCGATGGTGCGCGACGGCTCCCCCGACTTCACCGGCGACCTCTTCCTCCAGCACCTCGGCGTCTACGCGTACCGCCGCGACACCCTGCTGTCACTGGCGCGGACCCCGGCCCATCCGCTCGAACTCGCGGAGAAGCTCGAACAGCTCCGGGCGCTCGCGAACGGCATCGCGATCCGGGTCGGCATCGTGCCGGTCGGACACCGCGGAATCGACACGCCGGAGGACTACGCCGAGTTCGTGAAATCGTTCGTGTGAATTGAGTGGCGAGGTTCCATCGGGC
>JAYVTJ010000390.1:0-4952 GCA_043774415.1 Fimbriiglobus sp.
GGCGCGGCTCGGCGGCCGCGCCCGGCCTTTGCCGGTTCGCGTTCGAGCGATCCGCGCCGCCGCGCCGATAATTCCGCACGGACTTCCGCCCTCCCCGCGGCGCACGATGCGCCGCCGAATGGCCCAGGATCGGTCGCCATGAACTTCTCCCGTCCGGTCCGTCGAATGCTGGCCGCCGCCGTTCTGGGCACCGCCGCAGCGGCCCTCGCCGCCGATCCGCCCATCGAACCGATCCCGCAGGTGATGGCACCCGTGGACCCGAAGCCCGCGCAGGTCAAAGCTCCGGAGAAAGCTCCCGAAAAAGCCCCCGCGCCGAAGCCGGCCGCGTGGGAGAAGTGGAAGCCGAAGGGCAAACCGTTGGAGCTGCGGGACTGCTTGGAGATCGGTCAGGCGAATCAGCCGGCGATCAAAGCTGCGAAAGCGAGCCTCGCATCCGGGGAGCGCGGCTACTTGGCGCTCCAGAATTTCTCGCGGACCGTCGAGCTGCTCAGCGCCGATTTGCCCTGCCGGCGGTTGCAGGCCCAGAAGGGGATCGTCGCGTCCTGCGCCGAGGTGCTGAAGGCCCAGCAGGAAAATACCTACGACGTGACGCGGCTTTACTTCACGTACGTCTACGCGACGCAGCAGGAGCAGACCGCCGGCGACATCGTCGAGCAGATGGAAACGTTCTACCGCGTCGCCGAAGACATCCTGAAAGCCGGGATCGTCGATCCGAAGGTGAAGATCAACAACTTCACCCTGTACGCCCTCGACGACGCCATCGGGGAAATCCGCCGGCTGCGCGAGAAGGCCGGGATGGGCCGCAAGCAGTCGCTCGCGGCGCTCAAAGAGGCGATGGGCGTCGATCAGACCTTCGAGTTCGTCCCGGGGCTCAAAGAACTGCCGATTATGGCGGGGACGGTGAATCTCGAAACGGTGATCGCCCTCGCGATGGAGCGTCGCCCGGAACTCGTCCAAGCGGCGGTCGTGCTCGATGTGACCCGCATCGAGGTGAGCGCCCAGGGCCGGCTCAACCACCGCAAAACGGTGCAGACCTTCGCGTCGGGCAGCGACCTCCACTCGCGGTTGCTCCAGCCGCCGCTGCGGAACGGCGAGTATCGCCCCGGCCCCGTGCCCCCCGAGATGCCGACGATTCTCGCCGGGAGCCGGGAAGATCGCGTGGCGAGGGCACTGGAACTGGTGACTCGCCAAGAAGCGGTCTACGAGAAGGTCGTGGGGCTGCTGAAACTCGAAGCGACGAACGCATTTCTGACGTGGGAATCGACGGCGGATCGGGTCAAAGATGCGAAAATCCGCTACGAACGCGGCCTGAAAGTGCTCGAGGAGTCGCGCGCCGCCGCTGCGGCTAGACCCGATCCGGAACTTCTGGTAAAGAATGAGGCGCTCGCGGGGAAAGCCCAGGCCGAGTTCGTGGAAGCGGTGCAGCGGCACCTCGAGGCGCTCATCAATTTGGAACGGGTGACGGGCGGCGGCGTGAAAGCCGACTTCCCGGGTCGATAACGGGTTCGTCACAGCAGCCCGGGATCCGGGCGGGGGAGCCAAGGATGCGGAACGGATTCTTTGCGGTGGCCGTGCTGGCGTTCGGTATCGCGGCGCCGACGCGCGCCGACGAAAAGCCGCCCGAATTGAAAATGGGCATGCTCCAAGGCATGTTCCGCGATGTGCACCCCGCCATGGTGCAGGCCGTGTCAAAGCCCTTCAAAGACCTGATTTTCAAGCAGACCGGCTTCTCCGGCGATGTCGATCTCTGCCCGGACGCCCTCGGCCTCATCGAGAAGCTGAAGGAGAAGAAGCTGCAAATCGGCGTCTTCCACGGCCACGAGTTCGCCTGGGCCCAAAAGAAGTGCCCGGACCTCATCCCGATCGTCGTGACGATCCCGCCGGGCGGCAAAGCGCAGTCGATGATCGTCGTCGGCGTCGATTCGAAGGCGAAGAGCGTCGCCGACCTCGCAGATGAACCGATCACGCTGCCCCGCGGCACGAAAGCCTACTCGCTCGCCTTTCTGGAGAAGGCCCGCACCGGCCTCGCCAAAGGCGTCGCCAAGCCGGTGACGAAGATCGGCATGAACACGGAAGACCTGCTCAACGGCGTTGTGGCCGGGGAAGTCGCCGCCGCACTCGTGGATGCTTCGACGCTCGACGGGTACAAGGCCCTCCAGCCGGGGGCTTTCAAGCAACTCCGGATTCTGCTGCTGTCGGAGCAATTCCCGCCTGCGGTCGTCGCCTACCGCAAGGGGAGCCTGAGCGAAGAGGACGCCCAGAAAATCCGCACGGGGCTTTCGACCGCGAACACCACGGCCTCCGGCAAGCTGCTGATGACCCTCTGGAATCTGAAGGGTTTGGAAGAGCCACCCGTCGATTACCAGGACAAGCTCGATGCGATTTTGAAGGCCTATCCGATTCCCGAAGGGAAGTGAGTTCGGGATCGCCCCGCCCTCAAGGTCGGGTCGAAAGCGAATAAGCCCCGTGAACGGGGCTGAGCATCCGAATCGTCATTTCCTGCAGCCCGGTTCACGGGGCTTATTCGCTTTCGACCCGACCTTGAGGGCGGGGCGGCAAGCCAATCCCCCTCCGAATCGGTACCGTACACCGAATCCGATTCCGAGTTCCGGGGTGAGCGGCGAATGGCGGAGACAGTTCAAACGGTGTCGATCGCGGCCGAGGCGCGCAGCCGGTTCCTGCGCTACGCGGTCTCGGTCGTCACGGGCCGGGCTTTGCCGGACATCCGCGATGGCCTGAAACCGGTGCAGCGGCGCATCCTCTACACGATGTACCACGACTCGAATCTCACCTTCGACCGCAAGGCCGCGAAGTGCGCCCAGATCGTCGGCGACGTGATGGGCCGCTATCACCCCCACGGCGACGGGGCCATTTACGAAGCCCTCGTGCGCCTCTCGCAAGAGTGGATCATGCGGCTGCCGCTCGTCCACGGCGAAGGCAACTTCGGCTCCGTGGACGGCGACCCGCCCGCCGCGTACCGCTACACCGAAGCGAAGCTGTCGAAGGCCGCGGAGTCGCTGCTGAGCGAACTCGATCAAGACACCGTCGACATGCGCGACAACTACGCCGGCAACCGCAAGGAGCCGGTGGTTCTTCCCGCGCAGTTCCCGAATCTGCTCGTCAATGGCACCTCGGGCATCGCCGTCGGCATGGCGACGAACATCCCCCCGCACAATTTGGGCGAAGTCCTGAAGGCCTGCATCCTGCTCATCGACAACCCCGATTCGACCATCCCGCAACTGCTGGAAAAAGTGAAAGGCCCCGACTTCCCCCTCGGCGGCAAGATTCTCACGGACAAGGCAGCACTCCGCAAAATCTACGAGGAGGGCACCGGCAGCCTCAAAGTGCAGGGCGAATGGAAGCTCGAAGAGCTGGCAAAAGGTCGCCAGCAGATCGTCGTCACGTCGATCCCGTACGGAGTCGATAAGGGCAAGCTCGAACTCCACATCGGCTCGATCATCGAAGACAAGAAGGTGCCGCAACTCACGGGGCTGAGCAATGAGACGAACGAAAAAGACGGCATGCGGATCGTGCTCGACATCAAGTACGGCACCGATCCGAATCTGATCTTGGCCTACCTCTTCAAGCACACGAAGCTGCAATCGTCGGTGTCGTACAACGTCACGGCCGTGGTGCCCTCGATCGACGGCAAGACGGTCGTGCCCAAAGACGGCCTGAATTTGAAAGAGATGCTGCACTACTTCCTCGATTTCCGGCTCGTCACCGTCCGCCGGCGCTTCGAGTTCCACCTGCGCCAACTCCGCCGGCGGATCCACATCCTCGACGGTTTCGCGATCATCTTCGACGGCTTGGACCGGGCCATCAAAATCATCCGCAGCAGCTCGGGCAAACCCGACGCGGCCGAGAAGCTGATAGCGGAATTCGCCCTCGACGACGAACAGGTCACGGCGATCCTCGACTCGCAGCTCTACAAGATCGCCCAGCTCGAAATTCAGAAGATCCTCGACGAACTCCGCGAGAAGACCAAGGAAGCGCAGCGCATCGAAGCCATTCTGAAGTCCGAAAAGAAGCTCTGGGGCATCGTCCGGGACGAACTGGAAAAGCTCTCGGAAGCCCCGTTCGTGGTGCGCCGCAAGACGCGCATGGCCTCGGACGACGACGTGCTCGAGTTCAGCGAGGAAGCGTACATCGTCCGCGAGAACACGAACGTCATTCTCACGCGCGACGGCTGGATCAAGCGCGTCGGCCGACTCGCTTCGGTGGAGAGCACGCGCGTCCGCGAAGGGGATGAGGTCATCGCCGTGGTGCCCGTCAGCACGCTCGACACCGTGATCTTCTTCGCGGACGACGGCGCCGCGTTCACCTGCCGGGCGAACGACGTCCCCGCGACGTCCGGGTTCGGCGACCCGTTCGCCAAGTTCTTCAAGCTCCCGGATCAGGTGAAAGTCTTCGCGGCCGTCGGCACCGATCCGCGCTTCACCCCGGCCGACAAAACGTCGAAGACGCTCGTCGCGGAACCGCTGGGACCGTTCCTGGCGGTCGTCACCGCCTCCGGCAACGTGCTGCGGATTCCCCTGACCGCATACCGCGTCGAATCGACCAAGGTCGGCCGCAAGTTCGTGAAGTTGGAACCGGGGGACAAGGCCGTCTTCGCCCAGCTCATCGGGGTCGAGAAAGGGATCATGCTCGCCACGAAGCGCGGGAAGGTGATCCACTTCCTCTTGGACGAAGTGAACATCCTCACCGGCGTCGGCAAGGGGGTCATCGGGATCAAGCTCGACGACGACGATAAGGTGATCGGCGCCACGCTGACCGGCGACAGCCGGTTCGACAAGCTGACGGTCAAAACCGAGAACGGGAAGAACCAGGAGTTCGGCATCGGCGCCTATCCGCCGGTCGGCCGCGGAGGTCGGGGGACGAAGCCGGGAGCCAGGACGAACTTCGTCCGGGTCGTGCCGCCGCCCATCGTGCCCGTGAATTGGGATGAAATC
>JAYVTJ010000391.1:0-9380 GCA_043774415.1 Fimbriiglobus sp.
TGGGCGAAGCGATGTTCGCGCTGGTGCTCGTGGATCATCTGCTGCGGGCGAAAGTTGGAAAATGTTGAGCCGATCGATTCCCCGAGGGTTTCGCATGCGCAGTTTCGCGGGAATCGTGGCCGTTGCGGGACTCTTTATCCCGACGCAGACGGCGGTCGCACAACCGTCCGAGAAGGTGCCCGCCGCGCCCGAATCGCTGCTGATCTATTACGGTTACCCCTCGCTCATAAACGGTGCTTCGGGCAAACTCCCCAGCGCCTCGGCCGAATTCGCGAGATACGATTTCGTCGTCCTCGGGGGCGGGTTGCAGGATCCGAAGCACGCCGACCACGGCAATGCCAAAGCGATCATCGCCACGACCAAGGGCACCGAATTCTTCGGGTACAGCGCGCTCGGCAACCGGCCGAAAAGCGATTCGTGCTTGGCCCTCAAAGCGATCGAGGGTCAACTCGAGGATTGGGCCGCGATGGGGGTAAAGGGTGTGCTCTTCGACGAATTCGGCTTCGATTACGGCGTGACGCGCTCCCGGCAAAACGACTGCGCGACCGCGGCTCATCGGGCCAAGCTCCGGGTGATCGCCAACGCGTGGAAGCCGGACGATGTGTTCCTCCCGGATGAAAAGGGCCTGAAACCGGCACTCGACAAGACCGACATCTACCTCTGGGAGAGCTACCGCTACCGGGAAGGTAAACCCGAAAGCGCCACGGACTGGCGGGCGAAGGCCGACCGGGTTTCGGCGGGCCGCAAAGCGTTGCCACTATCGGTCTTCTCGGTCAGTACGAATACGGAGCAGCCGAAGAATCCCAGCGAACCGTTCGCGCACCAGTGGTTTTGCGCCGCAATCGACGGGCATACCGCGACCGGGTGGGGCTATCCGAACTTCGCGGCCGAGGCCAAGGCACCGGTGGTGCCCGCGCCGAAGGTGTCTCTCGGCGAACTCGCCGGCGCTCCCGACGTGAAAAAGGCGATCGCGACAGTGCGAACCACGACGGGCGTGATCGAAGTGGACACCGACAAAGGCACCGGACGATTCGTCCCGAAGAAGTAGTGATTACCCCGTGGCCAGCGCCTTCCAAATCTCGTTCTTCACTTCCCCAATCGGGATGCTCTTCTGCACCGGCTTGCCGTCGGCGCCGATCTCATCGCGATACCGGATCGTCACGATGTCTTTCGCCATCGTCTCGCCGTCCACGGTGATGCAGAACGGCGTGCCGATCTCATCCTGCCGGCGGTAGCGCCGGCCGACGGCGCCCTTGTCGTCATAGAAGACGTTGAAGTGCGCCTTCAACTCGCGGTAGAGTTTCATCGCCTTCTCGGGCATGCCGTCTTTATTCACAAGCGGGAAGATCGCCGCTTTGAACGGTGCCAAGCGCGGGTGGAACCGCATGACGATCCGCTCTTCGAGGTTACCCTTCGCATCGGCGATTTTGTCCTCGTGGTAGGCTTCGCACAGAACCGCGAGGGCGAAGCGGTCGGCCCCGGCGCTCGGCTCGATGACGTGCGGCGTGAACTTGTACTTGGCGATCTCCTCCGCAGTCGGGTTCGACTTCAGCCACTCTTTGAACGACCGCGTGCTCAGCTTCTGACTGTCGTTGTTCCAGAGTTCCTCGTCGAAGTACGACATGTCATCGGCTTTGCCGCTGTGCTTGGCGTGGGCTTCGAGATCGTATGAACCCCGGTGCGCGACGCCTTCGAGTTCCTGCGGTTCCTCGCTGAAGGGGAACATGTACTCGATGTCGGTGGTGCCCTTCGAGTAGAAAGCGAGCTCATCCGAGTCCTGTTCGCGCGGCACGAGGTTCGACGATTGGATGCCGAGTGTGCTGTACCACTTCTTGCGCAGTTCGCGCCAGTACTCGTACCACTTCATGCTCTCGCTCGGCCGGCAGAAGAACTCGATCTCCATCTGCTCGAACTCGCGCGAGCGGAAGATGAAGTTGCGCGGGTTGATCTCGTTCCGGAACGCCTTGCCGACCTGAGCGATCCCGAACGGCAGCTTGAGCCGCGTGCTGTTGAGGACGTTCCGGTAGTTGACGAAGATGCCCTGCGCCGTCTCGGGCCGGAGGTAGGCCATGTTCTCGTCAGATTCGATCGGCCCAGTATGCGTTTTGTTCATCAAGTTGAAGGCACGTGGCTCGGTCAATTGACCGATTTCACTACAGTTTGGGCAAGGTGTCACGCGACGTTCTTCGCTCGAGATTGAAACGAGCTGCCTACCGTCAATCTTTTTGAATCCGTTTGTTGGAGCAGCAATCTTGTCGATTGCCTTTCTGTGTTGCTGATACACTTGCTCGAAGTTGCCAATCCCGGTGAATAACTTTTTATCTGCCTCAACTGCTTGTTGTTCAGTCTGGCCAACAGAAACAGCAATCGAAGTTGCTTGATCAGCTCGGAACCGCCCTTTGCAGGCTTTACAGTCTACCATCGGATCTTGAAATCCGCCCGCATGCCCGCTCGCCACCCACACTGCTGGGTTCATGATGATGCTGCAGTCCAGCCCCACCATGCGGATCTCTTGGCCGTCCGGCCCCGGCGGCGGATTGCGGACCATGTCCTGCCACCAGGCGTCCTTGATATTCTTCTTCAGTTCGACGCCGAGGGGGCCGTAGTCCCAGAAGCCGTTGAGGCCGCCGTAGATCTCGCTCGACTGGAAGATGAAGCCGGTTTCCTTGCAGAACTTGGCGAACTTCGCCATGTCGATCTTCGCGGCCATGCTCGAATCTCCGGGTCGCCGCCCTTGGTCTGGGTGGCGCGGTGTGGTGTGCGGTCTCGCCCGAATGAGGGGCGAACGATCGCAGGGGTTCGACTATCATACCGGTAGAGCCGAAAAAAGGGACATCCCCTGCCCGCCCGGATGCCGGCGTGGTAAAATGCCGGGAAGGAGATCGCCATGAGCCAGCCGAGCGCCGTCGAATACGTCCGCAGCCTCAGCATCGAAGACCGCGAAGCGGTGTTCGCCGATCTGTTGAAGGAGTGCATCGCAGGACACGCGCCGCTGAACGTGTTCCAGTTCGCGAACGAGACCGAGAACCTCGGCTTCTACTTCTCGGCGCAAGCGGTGGAAGATCAGTTCAACGCCTTCGGTCCGAAGCTTTCTCCGGAGTACCTCGAAGAACTCGAGAGGAGGGAATCCGAAGAAGGCATTCCCATCGAGGAAGTCATCGCAGATCTCGGGCGTCGGGCAGCTTCGCTACAGCGGCGCGAAGAGTTAGTCGGCGCGTCTTGATGCGGAAAATGCTCGATGTCTCCTTCACCCGAATTCCGAGCCAGATTCCTTCGACGTAAAACCACCAGAAACTTTTGCTTCCCCTGTAGACGACCGTCGAACCGCGAGGTGGCTCGCCTTTAAGGAGCAGCTGCTCCTCGATGTCTTGAATGAAGATCTGCGCGGTCGATAACGCGTCCGCAACGGATTGCGACCGCGCTTCCAAAATGGCGAGCAGTTCCGCACGAGCACTCGGTGATACGTCGAATTCGATCCGCACGCGTCCCCTCCGTACGACTCCGCATCCCGATCATTCTAACAGCTCCCCTCCGCTTCCTCCGACTCATTCTCCGCCTCCACGAAACGCTCGATCCGCAGCGCGCGGATGAGCAGCGGCAGCGTCAACCCTTGCAAAACCAGCGTCGCGAAGATGACCCAGAACGTGAAGAATTGGATGAGGTCGCGGTGCGGAAACGGTTCGCCCTTTTCCGTTTTCAGCGGCAGCGCCATCGCCGCCGCGAGCGAGACGACGCCGCGCATCCCCGTCCACGCGACGACGCTCACGCTCTCCCACGGCGGATAGGGATCGCCCTTGCCTGTGAGCCGGCGGTCGAGCCAGCGCGGCACATACGCCACAGGGAAGACCCAGACAATTCGCGCGACGATCACGACGCCACTGAGGATGACCGTCGCGTACGCCAGATATTCGATCGAGCGCGTCCCGCTGAGGTTTTCGAGGATCTCCGGGAGTTGAAATCCGATCAGGATGAAGATCAGCCCGTTGAGAAGGAACTCGAGCATCTCCCACACGGCCCGTGCCTCCGTGTAGAACTCGCGGCTGAACGTCGTCTGGCAGCGCGTCCCGACCCAGAGGCCGCACGCCACGGCCGCGAGCACTCCCGAAACGTGCAGGTGCTCCGCGGGGAGATAAACCGCGTACGGCGTCAGCAGCGTGATCGCGATTTGGATCTTCGTGTCGGCGAGTCGTCGGCGGTCGAGCCAGCGGTGGAACTCGATCACGAGCACGGCACCCGCGAGTCCGAGTGCGATGCCGCCGAGGCTGGCGACGAGAAACTGCCAGCCCGCATCGGCGAGTGTAAAGCTTCCGTACGCCACGGCCCCGAGGGCGACGCGGTAGGCCACAAGTGCGGAAGCGTCATTCACCAAACTCTCGCCTTCGAGGATCGTCCCGACGATCTTCGGGATGCGCACGCGCTTCGTGATCGCGGCGGCGGCCACCGCATCCGGAGGCGAGATGATCGCCCCGAGCAGGAACCCGACGGCCCACGGCAGATCCAAATAGTAGTGACAGACGACTGTCACCGCGGCGGTCGTGAAGAGCACGAGGCCGATCGCGAGCAGACCGATGGAGCGGAGCTGCGTGCGGAACGCCGGCCACTCCGTGTTGAACGCGGCCGCGTAGAGCAGCGGCGGCAGAAAGACGAGGAAGACGATGTCCGGCGGCAACTGGAATCGGGGAGCACCGTCTTGGACGCTGAGGAGCAGCCCGCCGCAGACGAGCAGGATCGGATAGGCGATGCGCATCCAATTGGCGAGGATCCCGAGGGCGATGACAACGGCGAAGAGCACGGCGGTCAGTTCGATTTGGTTCACGGCATCCCCAGCGCGATTCGGAGGCCGGGCGATTCCCGCGCATTCCGAAACCCCTATTGATAGTCCCTGCGGCAAGCCCACCTTTCTCGCGAGGAGCGACGATGCGCACTCTCCTGATCCTTTCGATGGTACTGGCCTGCGGGGCCGCATCGGCTGCGGAGAAGGTCGTCCTCGTCGCCGGCGGCGGCGATGGTGGCGACGGCACGGACGTGACGAAGGCGAAGATCGTGCAGCCGTTCGCGGTGGACTTTGACAAAGCCGGCAACATCTACTTCGTCGAGATGGCGGGCGGCGAACGCTTGCGGAAGATCGACCCGAAGGGGATGCTGACGACGCTCGCGGGCACGGGCACAAAGGGTGATGCGGGGGATGGCGGGCCGGGCCTCAAATGCGAATTCAATGGGATGCACAACTTGATGTGGATCGAGGCAGAGGGATTCATCGTCTTGGCGGATTCGTTCAACAATCGACTCCGCATTTACGATCCCGCGAAGGAGAACGTGAACTCCTGGGCCGGCACGGGGAAGAAAGGGTTCGCCGGCGACGGTGGCAGTGCGTCGAAAGCCGAATTCAACCAAGCCATTTGCATCGCGGGTTCACCCGATGGCAACCACCTTTACATAGCCGACATCGGCAACAAGCGCATCCGGCATATCGGTGTGAAGACCGACATTACAGTAACCTTCGCTGGCACCGGCAAAGCGGGCGTCCCAAAGGACGGGGAGCCCGCGAAGGATCAGCCGCTCGTCGATCCGCGCGCGGTCGCCGCCGACAAGGATAGCAACGTCTACATCCTCGAACGGAGCGGCCATGCACTTCGGGTCGTGGACAAAAATGGGAACATCCGCACGGTCGCAGGTACGGGCAAAGCCGGAAGCGGTGGCGATGGTGGTCCGGCGCTCAAAGCCGCAATGAACGGCCCGAAGTTCATCAGCATCGACCCGGCCGATCAAAGCGTCCTCATCGCCGACACGGAAAATCACCGCATCCTGCGGTACATCCCCAAAACGGAGACGATGGAACTCGTCGCCGGCACGGGCAAGAAAGGTTCGGCCGGCATCGGCGGCGAGCCGAAGACACTGGAACTGAGCCGACCGCACGGCGTCTGCGTGCATCCGAAAACGGGCGACATCTACATCGCGGACAGCGACAACAACCGCATCGTGAAGATTGTGAAGGAGAAGTGACTGCTTGTTAGCCGGACGCGCGAGCGACGGACAGGATCTCGGCGGAAGGTGCCACCGGTTATCCGGCACTCCCTACATCCGAATCGTGTCCGTCGCTTGCGCGTCCGGCTAACGAGACCCCGAAACTCAGTGCCGTTGCACGGAGGTGAACAGCTCGCTCATCTTGATGCCGAGAGCGAGGCAGATGCGGTAGAGCGTTTCGATCGACGCCGAGTTCTTGCCGAGTTCGATCTGCGACAGGTACCCGAGCGACACTCCCGTCCGCTCCGACACGTTCGACAGCGTGAACCCGAGCGACTTGCGGCGGTCGCGGATCGCGGAGCCGAGCGATTCCCGCAGGGCTTCTTCCGTCATGCGGAGGAGGCCCTTGCTCTCCAGGCAGCGGATCACGATCTCGCGGAGCTGATCGACTTGGAACGGCTTGGTCACGTAGTCGTAGGTTCTGGCCCGCAAGCAGCTCAGAGCGCTGTCCACCGACGGGTAGCCCGTGACCACGACGATGTTCGCTTCCGACTGGTTGTCGCGGATCCACGAGAAGACCTGCTCCGGTTCGAGGCCGGGGATCACGTAGTCCATGATGATCAGGTGGAACTGGCTCTTGCGGGCGATCACCGATTCCACGAGCATCGGGTCGGACACCGTCTCGATCTGGAAGTCGCGGTTCGACAGCGCGGCCTGGATGACGGCGCACGTCGCGGGGTCATCGTCCACGATCAGGATGCGGATGTCGCCGCTGCTCTGGAGTTCGCTGAGGGGCGAGGGCATCCGGGCGGGTCTCGGGGTCTGGGTCTGGCGGATCCGATCTTCGACTTCGAGCGTCATGGCGGTTCAACCTCCAACGGTGGAAAAACTAATCGGGCGTGGTGAGGGCGCCACCGCGCTCGGGCGCGCGGCGGCAGGCGGAAGGACGATGCGGACGACCGTGCCGGTCTCCGGGGGGTTCGCGGGTTCGATGCGGATGCCGCCGGCGTGGGCGTGCAAGATCCGGTAGACGGTGGCCAGTCCCAATCCCCGATGGCGGGCCTTGGTCGTGAAGAACGGCTCGGCGAAGAGCTTGGCGAGCGCCTCGGGTTTGATGCCCGCACCGCGATCGCGGATCGCGATTTCGATGTGCGTGCCCGGCCCCACGGGGCCGAGGTAGCCCTTCGCATCGGCGACCGAAAGCTCGACGGCCGCGGCGGACACTCTCACCGTGCCATCCGACGGCCCGGCTTCAAAGGCATTGTCGAGCAGTTGCCCGAAGATGACCCCGAGCTGCCCGGCTTCTACGCCCACTTGGGCCAAATTCGCCGGAAGATCCATCGCGAGAGTCGGGCTCGGCCGCTTCGCCCGGAGCCGCTGCTCTTCTTTCAGCAGCGCCGCCGCGATCGAACTCGGCTGCGGTTTCGTCTGCCCGCTCCGGCTGTAACCGTGCACTTGCTGGGTGAACGCGATCCCGCGATGACCCGCCTTCGAAATCTCCGAGACGTATTTGGCCGCCAGCGATCCCGGTGGCAGCAGTGGCAAGCTGAGGTCGGCGTAGCCGATAATCCCGGTGAGCATGTTGTTGAAGTCGTGGGCCATCCGGCCGGCGATCACCGCCACATCGGCGAGCCGCTGCTGCAAGCGGGCCGGCTCGAGCAGCGGCCCGATTTTCGCGGCCAGCGCCGGCGAGCGCTCGATGAGCTTCGTCGAGAGCACGAGGTAATTGCGGTCGGCCTCGGTCCAGGGTTCGCCCGCGCCGCGCTCGGCCCAGATCACTCCGGCGGCTCGGCCGGCCGGATGGAAGGTCGTGTAGAGACGACCCGACGAATTCGGCAACTGCCAGACGACCGTCGGCGTTCCGCCTTCGAGGGCACGCATGACATCGGCCAGTTCGCTGGGTGCCGCCGGCAGTGGGCCGACGTCGTCCGGGCGAACCTGCAGCATCAGACTCTCGCGTCCGTCGGCCGGTCCGATCACCCCCGCCGTGCGCCAGCCGGAAGCGCGGAGCCATCCGCCCAGGAGAGTGTCCAGAGCCGCGGCGTCTTTCGCTTCGCTGAGCAGGTTGGGGAGAAAGGCCAGCCCGGTGGTGATTCCGGCGGGCGGGGGCATTGCGCTACCTCTTGCTCCGGATTCGGATCGGCTCCGAATCCGGTCGGAGTCGGGCCTGAATTCGTTCGGCTGCAAGATACTTAGAACGGGTGGGAACGATGTCAAACCGCAAATAGCAAGTTGCAGCGCGAAAGGAACGCGCAGGCGGGAATCCGCGCGAGATCGAAATGCGTGGGGCTTCGGTCGGTCACATCTTCGGCTTCGGATTCGAAATCCGCTTGATGGCAGCCGTCGCCGCTTCGCGGACTTTCGTCTGCGGATCCTTCTGGGCTTCGCGCAGCGCGGGGAGCGCGTCCTTCCCGTCGGCATCGAGGGCGCCGAGTTCTTCGATGATCGCGATGCGTACGTCGAACTCCGGTTCCACCTTCAGCCGGGCCGTCATCATCGGGATCAGTGTTTTCGCGTCGGCGCCGAACCCGACCGCGAGCGCCCGCAGTGCGGCCCCGCGGACCTGCTTGTCCTTGTCCGTCTCGAAGGCCAGCTTCAGTTCCTTTTCGACGATCTTGCCGCCGCCGATGAATTTGCCGAGGGCGAGCGCCGCCTGCCGGCGGACTTCCACATCCGCATCGAGCAGGCCGACGGCGGTCCCCTGCACCGTGCCGGGGCTGCGGTCGCCGAGCATCCCGAGAGACGCCAGCACGGCGCGGCGGAGTTCGACTTCGGGTTCCGTCTTCACGAGCGGGAGGAGCGCCGTCGAGAGCTTGGCGGTGTCTTCCGGTTCGATGCGGCCGAGGGCGAAGATCGCCGCGGCGCGGACGCCCTTGTCGGTGTCCTTCAGCATCGGCAGCAATGCATCGGCCGAGGAGCTGGCCCCGCCGCCGATGCGGCCGAGCGTGTCGGCCGCGGCGGCGCGGGTCGCCGGTTCTTTGTCGCCGAGCACGCCGACGAGCGCCGTGACGGCCGTCTTCGATTCCTTGCCGAAGCGCCCGAGCGCGACGGCGACTTCCTTGCGGACGTCCGATTCCTTCTCGGTCCGGAGGTTCTCGGCGAGGTCGAGGACCACCGAGTTGATATCCGAATTCTTGCTGTCGTCGAGCAGTTTCACGGCCATCGCGCCGATCACTTCCGCCGCCTGCTTCCGCACGGCGGGGACGTTGTCCGTCTTCACCGTGCGGCCGACGGCGGTCATGACATCGCGGACGAGTTTGGAATTGAGGGCATTGTCCGCGGCGATCTGCCCCATCGAGGCGAGGGCGACGCGGCGCAGGCGGGCGTTCGACTCGCCGCGCAGCATCGAGTCCCATTCGGTGAGCTTGCGGCCGTTGTATTCGGGGTTGTCGTCGGCCGCGCGGAGAGGAGTCGTG
>JAYVTJ010000392.1:0-2647 GCA_043774415.1 Fimbriiglobus sp.
CCGGCGAGGTAATCGGCCTGCAACTCCATCCGGATCCCGGCGTTCGCCTTGCCATCGCGATTCACATATTTGTCCGAAGAATAGCCGAGGAGGTGCTGCACGTGGTGGCCGACTTCGTGGCCGATGACGTAGGCCTGCGAGAACTCGGCTTTCGAACCGCCGAGCTTCGTTTCGAGTTCCTCGAAGAACGTGGGATCGAGGAAGACTTTCTTGCTGACGGGGCAGTAGAAAGGGCCGACGGCCGACGGGGCGACACCGCAGCCCGCGCTATCGACGCTCTCGGAGAAAAGGACCATCTTCGGCGGCTCGTACGCACCGCGGTGGTGGGTGTACTGGTTCTTTTCGAACTGATCCTTCCAGACGTGATCGGTACTCCCGAGGATCTTCTCGGAAAAGTCCTTGTACTCGTCGGCTTTCCCGGTGCCCTGGGTGACGGGGCCACCGCCGTTGCCGGCGAACTGGTTGAGGTCGACGCCGAAGTAGGCACCCACAAGTGCGAGCACAATGGCGCCGATTCCGCCGCCGATGGCGAGGGGGGCTTTGCTCCCGCGGCGATCTTCGACGCTGCCGCGATCTTCTGAGCTGCCGAGTTCCATGATTCGCTTCCGTGGGGAGTGTGGTGTCAAACTTCGACGAAGGCGCAGCGCTGGAGGTCTTCGAGATCGACGAATTCGAGCGTCGAAATATGGGTCGCTTCGAGCACGACGGGGCCGACGACCCCGGCTTCGAACGACTCCTTCCAGCGCGTCACGCAGACGCACCAGCGGTCGCCGGGCCGGAGACCCGGAAATCCGTAGTGGGGAAACGGCGTGCTCAAATCGTTGCCGATGTGCCACTGGTGTGCGAGGAAATCGGTCGTGACCCGCGTGCAGACGAGGTGCAGACCCTGGTCATCCGCACCCGTGTCGCAGCAGCCGTTGCGGTAAAATCCGGTCATCGGCTCGGTCGAGCAGCTTTGCAGCGCGGTGCCGAGTACGTTCTTCGCGGTCGCCATGATCGTGGACTTTCGGGATAGGAGTTTCCGCACTCAACTCGGTAGCAAGTCCTGCACCGCCGCCTTCTCTTCGAGCAGTTCGGCGAGCGTTTTGTCGAACGCGCCTCGGCCGAACGCGTCGAATTCGAGTCCTTCGACGACCTTCCAGTCGGCCCGCTGATCGATGGTGACCGGATAGCCGAAGACGAGGCCTTTCGGCACGCCGTACTGCCCGTCCGACACGATGGCGGCGCTCGTCCAGTCGCCGCTCGGCGTACCCGTCACGAACGATTTCACGTGGTCGATGGCCCCGTTGGCCGCCGAGAGGGCCGAGGAGAGTCCGCGCGCTTTGATGATCGCGGCCCCGCGGTTCTGGCACTGCGGCACAAAGGTGGTTTCGAGCCAGGCGCGGTCGGTGATGATCTGCGTGGCCGGTTTGCCGCCGATCTTCGCGTTCGTGAAGTCCGGGAACTGCGTGTTCGAGTGGTTGCCCCAGATGGTCGCGCAGGTGACCGCTTCGTTGAGCACGCCGGCTTTCACGGCGAGCGCCGAGACGGCCCGGTTGTGGTCGAGCCGGGTCATCGCGTGCCAGCGCTCCCGGGGGATCGCCTTGCCGTTGTGGTAGGCCACGAGGCAGTTCGTGTTGCACGGGTTGCCGACGACGAGGATGCGCACATCCGACGCGGCTTTCGCCGCGAGCGCTTTCCCCTGGCCCACGAAGATGCGACCGTTCAGGCCGAGCAGATCTTTGCGTTCCATCCCCGGTCCGCGCGGTGCGGCGCCGACGAGCAGCGCCCAGTTGACTCCGTCGAACGCTCTGTTCGCGTCGTCGGTGACCATCACGTCGGCGAGAGTTTGGAACCCGCAATCGAGCAGCTCCATCGCGTTGCCTTCGGCGATGTCCATCGGCTGGCGGGCGCTCGGGGTCGGCGGCGTCCAATCCGGCTTGCGCGGAATTTCGAGGAGGTGCAGAATCACCTTCGTGTCGGCGCCGAACACCTCGCCGGAGGCGAGGCGGGCCAGCATCGCGTAGGACACATTGCCGCCGGCGCCGGTCACGGCCACCCGGATCGTCTTCGCCATTCCCAATACTCCGCAGGGGGTTCGGTCGCGGTCCGGCGCACTCGACAGGCGCGCGGCGAACCATACTCTATTGCATAGCGACGCCCCGACAGTGTGGCTATCGGACGGGCCGGGTTGTGAACCGGCCGCGAGGCGATTCGGGGGCGTATCGCACGGGAGCGCGATTACGATGGCCGCGGTCAAGATCGGTATCAACGGGTTCGGGCGCATCGGCCGGCTGGTCTTCCGGGCGCTCGTCGAACAGGGGCTGCTCGGCACGGAACTCGACGTCGTCGCGGTGAACGACCTCGTCCCGGCCGACAACCTCGCGTACCTGCTGAAGTACGACTCGACCCAGGGCGGCTTCAAGGGCGAAGTGTCGAGCGAGAAGTCGTCGCCGGACGTCCCCGAAGACGACGTGCTGATCGTCAACGGCCATCGGATCCGGTGCCTCGCGGTGAAGGAAGGCCCGACGGCCCTCCCGTGGGGCAAGCTCGGCGTCGAATACGTGATCGAGAGCACGGGTCTGTTCACGGACGCCGACAAGGCTATGGGGCACATCACCGCCGGGGCGAAGAAGGTCATCATCTCGGCCCCGGCCAAGGGCGAAGA
>JAYVTJ010000393.1:0-2267 GCA_043774415.1 Fimbriiglobus sp.
AGAAGTCGGCGGCAGTTTTCGCGTGAAGGGGACGGTCGATCCGGCGTTCGGCGAGAAGCTGATGAAATCGGCGGAAGCCCACCGCACCGCGATCTTCGCCCGCTGGTCTGGGCCACCCGGTGGAAAGTGGGCGCCGGCGTGCGATCTCGTGATCCACACCGATGCGACCGCATTCGAGCTGGCCACAAAGCTCCCCGGTGCGACCGGCCGGGCGGATGTGAAACTCCAGGAGGGTGTCGCGGTCTCGCGGCGGATCGACCTCCGGGCCGACGATGCGACGCTCTTCGACGATGCGTTGCCGCGCGAACTCACGACCGTGATCCTCGCCGATCTCTTCCCGAGTCAAGCTCCGCCGAAGTGGGTCGAACTCGGCATGGCCGCACTCGCGACTTCCGATGTCGAACTCGGCCGCTACCTCCGCACCGTGCCGCGCTGCGACCGCGCCGGCGAACTGCCGGCGCTCGAGGGCCTGATGAAGGCGTCCGACGTTCCGGCGAAGGGTGTCACCGGTTTCCACGTCGCCAGTGTTTCGCTGACCGATTTCCTCGTCCGCTGGCAGGGGGAGAAGACCTTCACGGCGTTCGTGCGCGACAGCCAGCGCTACGGGGCGGAGTCGGCGGTGAAGCGTCAGTACGGGGCGAAGGATTTCCGCGAACTCGAAGCGCTGTGGCGGGCCAACGTGCTCGACGCCCGCAAGTAGACTCTCGGCCGCGCACTCGTAAATTCACGGGACTGCCCTCGCCCACGTCCCGGAGCGTGCCCCCGTGCCGCCGAACCTCTCGACCCTGACCCGCGTGCTGGTGCTGATCGTCGCCGCCGTCGGATTCCTGTTCGACACCTACGAACTGCTGATGTTTCCCGTCATCGGCTCGGACGCGATCTCGGAGCTGCTCTACCACAAGGATTTCCTGGCGCTCGACGCGGCGGAGAAAGCCGTCGTCGGATCGTGGGGCGGGACGATGCTCTGGATCGCGGCCCTCTGCGGCGGGGCGTTCGGCCTGCTGGGCGGTTACTTCGTGGATCGCCTCGGTCGCAAAACGGTCATGATCGCCAGCATTCTGGCCTACTCGCTTTCGCCCGTCTTCGCCGCATACTCCCAAGATTTGTGGCAGTTCGTCTTCTTCCGCTGCACCACGTTCGTCGGCGTCTGCGTCGAGATGGTCGCCGCCGTGACCTGGCTCGCCGAGCTGTTCCAAGATCGTCGGACTCGCGAGATGGTTATCGGCTGGACACTCGCCGCGGCGTCGCTCGGCGGCATTCTCGTCACCGAGGTCTACAACGAGATGGTCGATTTGGCCAAGGTGGCGGGGAAGCTGCCGAACTTGCCGCTCTCCGAAGCCGTGTCGCTGAATTACCTGCACGAGAACGCCGCGTGGCGCTTCACGCTGCTGACCGGCTTGATCCCCGGTGCGGTAATCCTCCTGCTGCTCCCCTTCGTCCCCGAATCCGGCGTCTGGAAGCGGATGCGACAGGAAGGAACCCTCAAGCGGCCCCGGCTCGCAGAGCTCTTTTCCCCGCAACTTCGCCGGACGACGATCGTCACGACGATCCTTTCGGCTTGCGCCTACGCGGCCGCGTTCGGAGCCCTCCAACTGACACCCCTCCGGATCAGCTCCGGCCTCCCCGACTTGGCCGTTCGTCAAACCGAGATCGACGCCGGGCAAGGCGAAATCGGTGAACTCGAACAAGCGGCCCCGGTGCCGACGCCCGCGCAAAAGAAGGAGCTCGGCGAGAAGAAGAAGGCGCTCGGCGAGAAGAAGAAATCGCTCGGGCAAGACACCAAGGCTCGGCGGGGCGACATCCAGCGCTGGCAGGAAATCGGCGGCCTGACGGGGCGAATCCTATTGGCGGTCCTCCTGATGTTCGTGCCGAGCCGCACGCTGATCCGGCTGTTCCTGATCCCCGGCATCGCCCTCTTCCCGCTCACCTACTTGGAACTGGTGAAGGGCGAGTACTTCCTGTTCGCGGCGGCGATCTTCCTCTGCGGCCTGTTGACGGTGGCCCAGTTCAGCTACCTGAGCGAATTCCTGCCCAAAGTGTTCCCCATTCACCTGCGCGGCACCGGGGGGAGTTTCGCCACCAACGTCGGCGGGCGGATGATCGGCACGATGGCCGCGACGTTGAATACGGAAGTGTTGTCGGGGTTGGTGCCGGGGGCGTCGCTGCCCATGAAGATCGCCACGGGGGCGGCCATCATCGGCGGGAGCGTGTATTTGATCGCCCTCGTCGCCTCGTTCTTCCTGCCGGACCCCAAGGCTGAGGAGTAA
>JAYVTJ010000394.1:0-1571 GCA_043774415.1 Fimbriiglobus sp.
CGTCGAGCCGACGGAACTCCGCGAGCTGATCGACCTCGTCATCGTCAAGCCGCCCTACGGCCTGAGCACCGCGGCGGTGTACCGCGGCCACACGCCGCCGGCCGCGACCGTCAGCAGCCGGGGGATGCGCGACGCGATCCGACAGGGCCACGCACTTGCCGGATTCTTGCTCAACCGACTCCAAGTCCCGGTTTCGCCGCCGAGCCGCGCCTGAAACTCGTCCGCGACCGGCTGGCGGCATGCGCCCCCCTGGGCGTGCTGCTGTGCGGCAGCGGGTCGAGCCTCTTCGCCCTGGCCCGCGACCCGGCCGACGCCGCCCGCATCGCGCGCGGCTACTCGAACCTCTCGACCCACTCCGGCGGCGGCGATCGGCTGTTCGTCGTGCGGAGCCTGCCCGCTCGCGCCAACCCCTCTGTCCCGCCGCAAGGAGCTACCCGGTGACCATCACGGAAGTCCGCATCAAGCTGTGCGAGGAGAACAACGAGCGGCTGCTCGCGTTCTGCTCGGTCACCTTCGACAACGCCTTCGTCGTTCGCGACTTAAAAATCATCGAGGGCACGAAGGGGATCTTCGTGGCCATGCCGAGCCGGAAGCTCACGGATCGCTGCCAGCGGTGCGTGTGCAAGAACCACCTGCGGGCCCGCTTCTGCAACTCGTGCGGTTGCCGGCTCGACGAGATCCGCGCGATGCGGGACAACGACGGCCGCGCCAAGCTCCACGCGGACATCGCCCACCCGATTCATAGCAGCGCCCGCGAGATGGTGCAGGGTGCCGTGGTGAAGTCCTACTCGGAAGAGAAGGATCGCTCGAAGATGCCCGGCTACGTCTGCACCTACGACGAGTACGACTTCGAGGGCGACGAGACGCCCGTGAGCTACGGGACCGTGGTGACCGAGATGGGAACCATGACGGTTCGTTCGCACAGCCCGCACACCGCGCCGAAGGGGACGCACTTCAACGCGACCGACGCGCCGGCCGCGAAGGTCCACAAGGACGACGCGTTCGGCATGGGAATTGGCTGATTTCGCATCCGCATTCCACTGGACTCGGTCACGGCCGTCGCGTATACGGCTCGCGGTGCCTCTCCGGGTTATGAGGTTGCGGATGCTCGCTTACCGCCGTCTCCGAGTGCTGTGCGTGACTTTGGCCGCGGTGTCCGCACCGGCCTGCGTTCACATTTCCGGGGCCGTCACGCCGACGGAAACGATCGAACCCAAGGCTCCCAGTCCCGGCGAATTCGCCAGCTTCCCGAAGCGGCCGGGCGAAGTCGTTCGCACGAATCCGACAATCACCGCGGTGGCTTCCAAGCCCGAGCCGAAGCTCGAACCGGTGGCCGCGAAGATTGCCGATCCGGATGTGGTGCCGGCGTCGGATCCTGGCGTGTCGTCGGTCGCGATTCCTTCGGCGACCGATCCGACGCTGGTCGCGGCCTTGCGGGCCTACATCGAGAACCGCCCGGACGACGCGATTCGCCTGCTGCAATCGCTGGATCGGAACAACCAGGATTTCGCGCTCGCGCTCATGCCCGTTTTGGTTCGCGGAACGCAGTTGAACATGTCGGCTGCGAACCC
>JAYVTJ010000395.1:0-1914 GCA_043774415.1 Fimbriiglobus sp.
CCACGTCGTTGATGGCCTGTTCGGGGGAAAGGTAATCGGCCGTGCCGAGGATCGTGTTATCGTCGAACTTCTGGGTCAGGCCGTCGTGCCGGTGATCGAAGAATCGGGCCAAGCCCATGTCGAGCACTTTGACGACGCCGTTGCGGTCGAGCAGCAGATTGCCGGGTTTGATGTCGCGGTGGATGAGCCCGAGTTCCGTGGCGTGCTGCAAGCCGGCCGCCGCCTGGGCAATGTAATGGGCGGCGCGGACGGGGTCGAAGAGCTGCTTCTGCATCACGTAGCGGGCGACGATCTCCTGGAGGCTCGTGCCGTCCACGTACTCCATCACGAAGAAGTGCAGGCCGTCGTACTTGTCGATGTCGTAGGCGCGGACGATGTTCGGGTGGTCGAGCGCCGCGACGGCGCGGGCCTCGCGGTAGAAGCGCTGGAGGGCCGTGGGGTCGGAGGCGATCTTATCGACGGGGAGCACCTTCACCGCGACGAGGCGGTGCATGAAGGCGTGCTCGCAGAGGTAGACGGCGCCCATGCCGCCGACGCCGAGGAGTTCGAGCAGCCGGTATTTCTCGGCGAGCGTGAACCTCTTGTAGCGCCCCTGCTTCACTTGTTTGACCTGGAAGCGCGTGAGCAGCCCCGCCTGCACGAGCGCGCTGGCGAGCGGATCGATCCCGGCCCGGGCCCCGGGGGATTGCTGCAGCGCGGCGGCGAGGCGATCTTCGGGCACGAGGCCGCTCTTGCGAACCATCTCCAAAAAGTCGGCCGCGGTGGCGGGAGCTGGCATCGCCATCCTGATGCTGTGAGACTTCTGATAGACCTGTGAGTTTCAGTATTGCGATGCGGACCGTGCCCGTGCAAGAGTCTAGTGTGCGATTCCGATAAGATTTCCGGAAATAGTCGCTCCGAAGGTTCCGATGACCCATCCCCTGCCGACCGTCTCCGTGAAGGGCGCTTGCCCGCACGACTGCCCCGACACCTGCAGTTGGATCGTCGGCGTCGATCCGCGGAGCGGGCGCGCGGTGAGTTTGAAGGGGGATTCGTCCAACCCCTTCACCGATGGCTTCCTCTGCCAGAAGGTCGCCAACTATTTGGATCGGGTCTACCATCCCGAGCGCCTCACGACGCCGCTCCGGCGCACGGGTCCGAAAGGTGCCGGGCAGTTCGAAGCGATCTCGTGGGCCGACGCCATCGCGACTATTGCGAAGCGCTTCCGATCCATTGCCGATTCCACCGATGGGCCGCAGGCCATCCTCCCCTACAGCTACGCCGGGACGATGGGCAAGCTCCAATACGGGAGCCTCGACCGCCGCTTCTTCCATCGCCTCGGAGCCTCGCTCCTGGATCGCACGATCTGCGCCACGGCGGGGGCCGTCGGATGCGACATCACCCTCGGCACGCGGGCGATGATCGATCCCGCCGCGGTCGAGCAGAGCCGGTTCATCGTGAACTGGGGGTCGAATACGAAGGTCACGAACAGCCACCTCTGGGCGATCATGCACCGCGCCCAGGCCAACGGGGCGAAGATCGTCACCATCGATCCGCACCGCAGCCGCACGGCCGCGAATTCCGATTGGTGGTTGCCGATCCGTCCCGGCACCGACGCCGCGCTCGCTCTCGGCGTCATGCACATCCTCTTCCGCGATGGGCTGCAAGATCGCGAGTATTTGGCCGATCACTGCCTCGGCGCCGCCGAACTCGAAAGCCGCGTCGGAACCGAGTACCCGCCCGATGTTGTGTCGAGGATCACTGGCCTCTCCGTCGCCGAGATCGAACAGTTCGCGCGCGAGTACGGTCGCTCGGAGGAATTCTTCGGCGGTCCCGCGTTCATCCGTTTGAACTACGGGATGCAGCGCCACGGCGGTGGAGCGATGGCCGTCCGCACCGTCTGCTGTCTGCCCGCGGTCACCGGAGACTGGCGGC
>JAYVTJ010000396.1:0-2037 GCA_043774415.1 Fimbriiglobus sp.
AAAATGGACTCGCGCGAAGCGACCGTCTTGCGCATGCGCTTTGGCCTGGACAATGAAGAGCCGAAAACCCTGAAGGAAATCGGCGAGAGCCTGGGTCTGACCCGGGAGCGAGTCCGGCAAATCGAAAGCGAAGCCCTCGCGAAGCTGAACGAGAGCCTCTGCGGGGATTGAGGATCACTGCGAGAAAATGAATGAGGGATCGACCGCGACCGCGACCGCGACCGCGGATGCGGTCGGTTCTTTGCGTTGCGCCCCGGCGAGCCGACCCTCGACAGGATCGGCTCGCCTGAGCGTAACCCCCGAACGAACCAACGCCCGCTGGCCCCGCGAGAATCGCGCGGAGACGGCAGGCGTGGAGGTGTCGGGGATCAGGCTGCCCATCGGCCCGACGATACTAGAGTAGGTCGCATTTCCCGCGCAGGATGAATCCGGCGCCACTTTCACGCAACCTTCAAATAGGGCCGCCCGGCGCAATCGGGAACTCTTCGGCCCATCCCCGGAACTGCGCCGCCTTCGCAATCCACGATTCCGACGCCAACCGCCTCCGCGCGTCGCTCTGAGCGGGAGGCGTGCCGGTTCGCAATCGCTCGAGTACGGCCGCGGCGAACTCCTCCGGGGTGCGGGCGAGGTCGAGAGCATCGCCCCAGAGCGACGTCGTGTCGAGGTGCCGGACGATGCAGGGCCGGCCGGTCGCGAGGTACTCCTTGAGTTTCAGCGGTTGCATCGCCCATGTCACGGGTGCGTCGATGTACGGCATGACGAGTACGGCCGCACTCGCGGCGAGCGCCGGCAATCGCTCGAGTTTCACGGCGGGCAGCGCGACGACTCTCGGTAACTTCAACAGCACGGGATCAGGAGCTTCCCGCGGGCCGACAAGGACGATGGTGCCCGTCGCAATGGCGCGGCTCAGCGCTTCGACGAATCGGACATCCATGCGTCGGTCGATGACGCCCCAGAAGAGGACGAGCGGCCGTTCGAGGCCGGCGAACTCGGGCGGCTCTTCCAGTGTAGCCAGCGCTTGCCAGAAGGGGAGATCGACGCCGTGCGTCAGCAGTTGTGCCGGCTTGCCCAGGTCTGCGAGCTTCTTCACGAGCGTCGCGCTCACGGCGATGGCGGTGTCGATCTTCGGCAAGAGTTCGCGCTCCATCGCGGCCATCGTCGCACCGTCGTAGCCGGGCCAGACGGAGAAATCATCGACGCAGTAGTAGACCCACTTCGCGGCCGGGAGTTCGCCGACGAGATCGGCGACGAGCGGCAGCGTCGTGATGATGATCGGCGGCGCCGGCATGCGCTCGATGACGGGGAGCAGCGCCCGCTTCAGGAGCTTGCGATTGAGGGTGCGACCGAAGCGCGAACGGAAACTCGGCCACATCTTCGGTGCGACGATTTCGGGACCGGCGAGCCGGCCCGCGTCCGCGGCCGGAGTCTTCGAACCGAACCATCCTCTCAACTTCCCGGCGGCGCGCTTCGCCGTGCCCCAGTCGAGGCGCAGCGGTCGCGTGCCGATGGTGTTGACCCACGTCACGGGTTGGCCGGGCAGAAGCGCCCGCACGAGGTGCTGGCAACTGGAGGGATGCCGGCCCCAGTCGTCGGCGAAGACGAGCCACGGCCGGGGTGCGGGTTCGATCATGCTCTTATTATGGCCTATGTTGGATGCGGTGGGCGGAATGTCGGAGACGGAAGCGTGAGCGACGCTCCTCGCCAAGTGCGTGAAGCATGCGGAGACGGGTGACTCGAGGTGGCGTCGCTCACGCTTCCGGCTCTGAAGGAGAGGTTTGCGAATGGCGGACGAAGTCGAGTTGCACTGCTGGAGCGCGGAGCCGTGCGAGCGCCGCGGCGAACCGGTGACGGTTGGGGTCCCGTGGCCGCGGGGAATGCTGCGCGATGAAGCGTACTTGGCGTGCATCGGCCCGGCAGGTGAGGTTCCGCTGCAAACGGAGGTGCTCGACCGCTGGCCCGACGGCAGCGTGCGCTGGGTGCTGTGCGATGTGCTGATGCATTCGAAGGGGATCGGGGCGACGGAGTATCGATTGGTGG
>JAYVTJ010000397.1:0-3522 GCA_043774415.1 Fimbriiglobus sp.
GCCCTGTAAGGGCGGTTCAGAGTGAGGTTTCTTTGAACCGCCCTTTCAGGGCGTGTCTCGCTCACGGATTGGGCTTCCCAGGCCTCCGCCGGCTTCGCCGGCTCCGACCTGGGCTGGGAGAACGGCCCTTTCAGGGCCGAAATCCGACACCGGCGAGATTCCGTACCACTTTCCATCTTCGTGTCGTCATCTTCCTTCATCGACTCCGATTCGGTTATCATTTCCTTCATGAAGCGAACTCTTCTTCTCATCGCACTGTCCGCGGCCTCGGCCCGCGCCGAGGAACCGGCTGGCGACGCTTTCTTCGAGAAGTCGATCCGCCCGATCCTCGTCGAGAAGTGCCTCGCCTGCCACGGGCCGACGGCGGAAAAGGGCGGCCTCCGCCTCGACTCCCGCGAAGCCGCGCTGCTCGGAGGAACCGATGGCGCGGTGCTCGTTCCGGGAAAGCCGGCGGAGAGCAGACTGCTTGCGGCAGTGAAGCAGACCGGCAAGTTGAAGATGCCCAAAGGCGGCAAGCTCGCGGATGCGGAAGTGGCCGCGCTCGAGAAGTGGATCGCGCTCGGCGCCCCGTGGCCGGCGACGGCAAAGCTCCTGCCGCCGAAGAGGATCGAAACCGCGGGCGCCGATCACTGGGCGTTCCAACGGGTCAAGCGGCCGGCGGTGCCGGCCGGTGCCGCGCACCCTGTCGATGCATTCATAAATGCGAAACTCGCCGAGAAGAAACTCGCTCCGTCGCCGGAAGCGGATCGGCGGACGCTCATCCGCCGGCTCACGTTCGACCTGCATGGGTTGCCGCCGACGCCGGCCGAGGTCGCCGCGTTCGAAGCGGACACGTCGAAGGACGCATGGGAAAAGCTGATCGACCGATTGCTGGCGTCGCCGCGCTACGGCGAGCGCTGGGCGCGTCACTGGCTCGACGTCTCCCGCTACGCGGACAACAAGGGCTACGTCTTCTTCGAAGACAAGAACTACCCGTGGGCCTGGACCTACCGGGATTATGTCATCGGGGCGTTCAACAAAGATCTGCCCTACGACCGCTTCGTGCTCGAACAGCTCGCCGCCGATCGATTGGAACTCGCGGACAAAAAGTCGCTGGCCGCGCTCGGGTTCCTGACCGTGGGCGGGCACTTCATGGGGAACACCCACGATGTCGTCGACGACCGCATCGACACCGTCACGCGCGGATTGATGGGGCTGACCGTGAGCTGCGCGCGCTGCCACGACCACAAGTTCGACCCGATCCCGCAGGCCGATTACTACTCGCTCTACGGTGTATTCCGCAGTGCCGCCGAACCGCTCGTGCCCCCGCTGTATGGGACGGTGCCCGACACGCTCCGCAATCGCATGGTGGCGAGCTTCACCGCGATGCGCGAGCGGAAGCTCGTGGAGTTCGTGACCGCGAAGCACGGCGAGTTGGTGACGCAAGCGCGGACGCGGGCCGGGGATTACCTGTACGCGGCGCACCTGGCGAAGGATCAACCGTCCGCCGACGACTTCATGCTGATCGCGGACAAAGGGGATCTGAACCCGGCGATGATCTCGCGGTTCAAATCGTTCTTGGAGGACACCCGCAAGCGGAAGGATCCCGCGTGGGCGCTCTGGCATCGCTGCGCCAATGCGACAGCGGCGACGCTCGGGGCGGTGCAATCCGAAGCGGGTGATCCGTCCATTCTCCAAGCGCAATTCGCGGTGCCGCCGAAGTCGATGAAGGAAGTCGCGGAGCGCTACGGCCGCGCGATGGCGCTTGCCGACGCCGCGCGCAAGTATTCGGGCTTCGCCCTGCCGGGAACCGAGCCGCTGCTGGGCGCGCTGTACGGACCGAATGCCCCGGCCGATGCGCCGCTGTCGCTCGATTGGGGTTTCCTCTCGCTCTTTCCCGACCGCGGCACGCAGGGTGAATATCAGAAGCTCATCAAGGATTTGGAAACGTGGACCGCGAAGGGGCCGCCGCGGGCGATGGCGCTCGTGGATGCCGAGCGACCGTACGATGCAAAGCTCTTCCTGCGCGGCAATCCGAACCGGCCGGGCGCCGAAGTGCCGCGCCAGTTTTTGAAAGTGCTCGATGCGAATCGCAAGCCCTTCGCGGACGGCAGTGGTCGGCTCGAATTCGCCCGAGCCATCGCCTCGAAGGACAATCCTCTCACGGCGCGCGTGTTCGTCAATCGCGTTTGGATGCATCACTTCGGCAAGGGGATCGTCGGCACGCCCGGCGACTTCGGCCTGCGCGGCGACCCTCCGACGCACCCCGAACTCCTCGATTTTCTGGCATCTCAGCTCATCGCGGACGGATGGAGCGTGAAGAAGCTCCACAAGCTGATCCTCACGTCTGTGGCGTACAAGCAGGTGAGCCTCGACCGCAAGGATGCACTCTCGGCCGATCCGGAGAACGCACTGGTCTGGAAGCAGAACCGCCGGCGGCTCGAATTCGAACCGCTGCACGACGCGATGCTCGCCGTCTCGGGGAGTCTGGACTTCACCGGGGGCGGGCAGTCGGTTCCGCTGTTCGCGGGTCGCACGCGCCGCGCCGTTTACGGCTCCATCGACCGCCTCGAATTCCCGAGCCTGTTGGCGACCTTCGATGTCCCGAACCCCGCCGCGACCAGCCCCGAGCGGTCGAACACGACCGTGGCCCCGCAAGCTCTCTACTTGATGAATGGACCGTTTGCGAGGGATGCGGCGAAGCGCTGGGCGAACGCCGCGGCGGTGAAGAGTGCGACGTCTCCATCTGCGAAGCTCGACGCGTTGTTCCTGTCCGGATTCGGACGGAAGCCGAGCGATACGGAACGAAAGAAGCTTTTGGAATATGTGGCGAAGGGACCGGAAACCGAGCGCTGGTTGGACTTGGCGCACGGGCTTCTGATGACGAACGAGTTTGCGTTCGTGGATTGATAGGAGATGTCGTGTTCCCACTGTCTCGTCGCGATCTCCTGACGAAAACCGGCACCGGTCTCGGTATGCTGGCGCTCGCCGGCATCCTCGCCGATGACGCCGGCGCTGCACCGGCGCTCGATCCGCTCGCGCCCAAATTGCCGCACTTCAAGGCGAAAGCGAAGCACGTCGTCCACCTCTTCATGAATGGCGGGCCGTCGCAGATCGACACCTTCGACCCGAAGCCGGCGCTCGACAAGTACCACGGCAAGCCGCTGCCGACGTCGAACCTCCGGACCGAGCGCAAGACCGGCGCGGCCATGCGGTCGCCGTTCAAGTTCAAGAAGTACGGGCAGTCCGGGATCGAAGTCAGCGACCTGTTCGCCAAGACCGCGGAGCACATCGACGACATCTGCGTGATCCGGTCGATGTTCGCCGATGTGCCGAACCACGAACCGTCGCTCATGCTGATGAACTGCGGCGATGGACGATTGCCGCGACCGAGCTTCGGTTCGTGGGTCACCTACGGCCTCGGCAGCGAGAACCGCAACCTGCCGGGATTCGTGGTCATGTGCCCCGGCGGATACCCCATCGTCACGACGCAAAACTGGCGCTCGGGCTTTCTGCCGGGGGTCTATCAGGGCACTTACCTCG
>JAYVTJ010000398.1:0-6015 GCA_043774415.1 Fimbriiglobus sp.
ATTCCGCGTGGGTGAAGGCCAAGGAAGAACTCGCGATCCAACTGAAGATCAACGACTCGGACAAGGCCGCGAAGTTCGCGGCGCTGAAGGTCGCCGAACTCGACTTCGAGAAGTTCCTCGGCGTCCGACAAGACCCCGTCCTCAACCCCATCGGCGCGCTCGTCGGCGCGACCTTCACCCGCGTGGAGAAGGGGGAGTACCGTATGAAGTACGACGATGTCTCGGGCCGCCTCAAGCTCGCCGAATCGGACCTCGAAGCCTACCGCGACCGCAGCTCGTGGGCCGAGCGTTCGGTCAAACTCGGCTACCTCACGCCGAGTCAGGCGAAGGTCGAGCGGTCGAAGCTCGACAGCGCCCACGACACCCTCGGCAAGCTCTCCGCCGAGAAGTACGCCCTCGAGAATTTCACCCGCACCCGCGAACTCACCGACCTCAGCAGCAAGGTCGATGTGGCGAAGGCGGGTTACGAGCAGGCGATCCTGCAGGCCCGCGCCAAGTTGATCCAGATGGAATCGGAAGTGGACACCACGCACTCGGTGCTGCGGCAGGAACTCGACAAGCTCGGCGAAATTCGCGAGCAGCTCGTGGCGTGCAAGATCACCTCCCCGCAGACCGGTATGGTCGTCTACTACAAGGAGCCGGGCCGCTTCGGGAACAGCAACGAAGGCCTCATCGCCGTCGGTTCCCAGGTGAAGGAGGGGCAGAAGCTGCTCCGCATTCCCGACCTGAGCCGGATGCAGGTGAACGTGAAAGTCCACGAAGCGCTCGTCTCGCGCGTGAAGGGGGACGACCGCAAACCGACCGGGGCCTTCGTGGCGTCCCGCATCGGTCTGCTGAGCGATCCGAGTCTGCTCGGGCGCATCGTCGGCCAATCGGATTCGTATCAGGGGGCCATCCTCGAAGGGGGCCACGACAAGGAGTACTACGTTGCCGGGCGCGGCATGCGAGCACTGGTGCGGATCGATTCGTTCCCGGATCGGCTCTACTACGCCCGCGTCCGCACCGTCGCGGCCGTGGCCTCGATGGCCGACTGGATGTCGAGCGATGTGAAGCTCTACCAAACGCTCGTGCAGCTCACGGGGCTGAAGCGCGAAGGGTCCGCAGGGGAAGAGGACGAGGACTTCGAGTTCGACACCGAGCGCGCCCGCAAAGCGCTCGCAGGGCTGAAGCCGGACATGAGTGCCGAGGTGACAATCCAAGTCGATCCGGCCGAGCAGAAGGTGCTCACCGTACCCATCCAAGCCGTCGTCGGCGGCGCCGAATCGGGGCTGAAGCGCAAGCTCTTCGTGATTGAGAACGGTCAGCCCGTCGAGCGCGAAGTCGAACTCGGCCTCTTCAACGACAAGAAAGTCGAAGTGAGGAAGGGCCTCGAAGCCGGCGAGATCGTCGTGCTCAATCCGAAAGTCATCATCGGCGACAAGGCCAAGACGCGCGAAGAGGGCGACCCTTCGGGCCGCGGCGGGAGCAAGGGCGGCACGGGCAGAGGCGCCGACAAGTCGAAGGCCGGAGGCGCGGGGGCGACCCCGAAGAAGAAGTGATGGCCGCCATCGTCGAGGTCCAGGACCTCATCAAAAACTACTACATGGGCGACGTGACCGTGAACGTCCTCAAGGGCATCGACCTCAGCTTCGAGGAGGGGGACTTCGTCTCTCTCATGGGGCCGTCAGGGTCGGGCAAATCGACCCTGATGAACATTTTGGGGTGCCTCGACCGGCCGACGGAGGGGAACTACTACCTCCGCGACCGCGATGTGGCCCACATGAGTGACAACCAGCTGTCGGAGGTCCGCAGCACCTACCTCGGCTTCATTTTCCAGGCCTACAATCTCCTGCCGCAGTACACGGTCGTCGAGAACATCGAACTGCCGCTCGTCTACCAGGGCGTGCCGCTCGATCAGCGCACGAAAGATCGCTGCGTGGCCCTCGCCGAGATGGTCGGCCTCGGGGACCGCCTCGACCACCGGCCGCTGCAACTTTCGGGCGGTCAGCAGCAGCGGGTGGCCATCGCCCGGGCGCTCGTGAACGATCCGCAGGTGATCCTCGCCGACGAGCCGACGGGCAACCTCGACAGCCGGACGAGCGTCGAGATCATGGAGATGCTCACGGAGCTGAACAAGGCGGGGAAGACCATCATCATGGTGACGCACGAGAACGACATCGCCGAGTGGTCGCGCCGCGTCGTGCGCCTGCGGGACGGCTCCGTCGAATCGGACGTCCGCAACGAACATCCCTTGGGGTTCCGCTGACCCATGGACATCCGCGACATACCCCCCGTGCCGCCGCTGGCCGCCGCTACCGGCTTCGAAGGCCTCAGCAAGCTGCGGCGCAGCTTCGTCCTCGCTGTGCGCAGCCTTTGGCTTCACAAGCTCCGCGCTTTTCTCTCGGTGCTCGGCATCATCATCGGCACCTCGGCCGTGATCGCGCTCATGGCCTTCGGCAAAGGGTCGATGCAGGACGCGCTCGAAGACATCAAGCGCCAGGGGGCCACGAACATCGTCGTCCGGAGCGTGAAGCCGCCCGACGAGGGGGCAACCGCGAGCCGGTCGTTTGTGGCAACCTACGGGCTGAAGAGCCTCGACTTGCAGCGCATGGGCACCTTCGGCGGCACCATTTCGAAGATGGTGCCGATGCGGGTCTTCCCCGCGGAAGTGCGCTACCTCGACCGCATGTCGAACGGCCGCCTCGTGGCCACGACGGAAGACTACGCGGATGTGAACAAGCTCACCGTGACGAATGGGCGCTTCCTGAACGAGGAGGACAACTTCCGCAAGCTCAACCACTGCGTCCTCGGGGCGGGCATCGCCGACAAGCTCTTCCCGTTCGAAGATCCGATGGGAAAGTCCGTCGTCATCCGCCAGCAGGAGTACCGCGTCGTCGGCATCCTCGCGGATCGCATGCCGACGGGGGGCACCGGTGGCAGTCAAGCGGCCGAGGATTACAACAACGATGTTTACATCCCGTTCGACACCTGCAAGGTCCGCGTCGGTTCGACGGTCGTCATCCGGCAATCGGGATCGCGCGGCGGCGAGCGCGTCGAAGTGTCGCAGGTGACGCTGACGGTCGATGCCGACTTCGAGACCTCCGAAGGCCGCGAGAAAGTGCGGGCCGTCGGGAACGCCATCAAGGGGATGTTGAAGGACGATCACCTGCGCGAAGATTGGGCCGTGTCGGTGCCGCTCGACCGACTCGAAGAGGCGGAGCGGGCGCAGGCGCGGTTCACATCCCTGCTCGTGCTCATCGCGTCGATCTCGCTCTTCGTCGGCGGCATCGGCATCATGAACATCATGCTCGCCACGGTGACGGAGCGCACCCGCGAGATCGGCATCCGCCGGGCGCTCGGCGCGAAGCAGCGCGACATCATCGTGCAGTTCTTGGTGGAAGCCGTGGTGCAGACGACGGTCGGCGGATTGGTGGGTCTGACGTTCGGCGTGATCCTGGTGTTCGGGTTGCCGCCGCTCTCGCGCTGGTTATTCGAGACGAACCTGCCGGCGCAGCTCAGTTGGCAGCCGATGGCGCTCTCGGTCGGAGTGTCGATTGCGGTGGGGGTGGTGTTCGGACTTTATCCGGCGTGGCGGGCGGCGAAGCTCGATCCCATCGAAGCGCTGCGGCACGATTGATTGCGGGATTTTGCCAGCCGGACGCGCGAGCGACGGAGTGCTGCCGATGTCGCAGCTCGCGGGTCTCGCGGACTCCACCCGCGACCGTCGCTTGCGCGTCCGGCTAACGGGATCAGACCCGCAACACCATGCGGATCACCTGCGGATTGCACCGGAACCGCAGCGGCTCCTTCCCGCTCAATCCGCGGCCGACGACCAGCACCGTTCCGTTCTTCTCGAACACGCCCATGTCGTAGCGGCGGCCGAACCGGCTCGGCACGAAGATGGAACCGATGATCGGCACGCGTACTTGCCCACCGTGGACATGCCCGGCGACAACCAAGTCGAAGCCGTGCCGTTGGGCCCATGGGAAGCCGTCGGGCGAATGGCTCACGCAGATTCGGAAGCCGCCCGATGGAGGAATCTCCGGCGCAGGGAACCACGGGGTTTCATACCCCGTGAACACGCAGCCTTCCCCGCGGATCGTCACTTCTTTCGAAACCGCGCCGATCATGGCAATGCCGCACTTCTCAAGCTCCGCCCTCACGAGTCCGGATCCGTGGTAGGCATCGTGGTTGCCGAGGATGGCCACTCCGACTCCGTTCCACTGCAGGCGCCCGAGGATCGAGGCGATCCATTCCCGGTGCTCGTCGCTGTCGACGTAGTCGCCCCCTAAAGCGATGATGTCCGGTTTGGGGAACTGCAGGAGGCGGTCGAAGATCGCGTCGAACCAGAGTTTCGACGGCGTGCCGTGGAAGTGGAGATCGGAGAGGAACAGAATCGACAACCCGTCGAGTTCCGGCGGTAGCCTCGGCAGCTTCAGTGTCAACTCGGTGACATCGAACCGGAAGACGCAGCTCCCCGGCAGATACGTCAGCCAGCGCCATTTCCCGTTCCCGCGGACGGCGGGGCCGAGCTTCTGCCAGAGATCGACAGTCTCGGTCCGCTCATTCAATACGCACGCCGCGCGAGGACGGAAGTTGCGAACCAGAGTGATGATCGGCAGGACCACGGCTCCGTATACGGCGCATACGGAGTAGTACACGTCGAGGACAAGGGGCGTATCGGCGGCCCAAGGCCGTGGGCCGAAGATCGGTGCGAGCGGAAACAGAGCGATGGCGGCGCCGGTGAAGAGCCGCCACGGTTTCAGAAAGTGCTTGGGCCAATACTGCGAATAGAAGACGTTGAGCAGCGTCGTCCAGATGCAGGCGTGCCCGAACCAGATGGCGACGGCGAGGAGGATGAAGGCCATGGCGACTCTTGTTAGCCGGACGCGCAAGCGACGGTCAGCAATTGGGGAGATGGCAGTTCGAATGTCAGTGGGACACCCATTCCGTGTCCGTCGCTTGCGCGTCCGGCTAACGGATCAAGACGACGCCCGCCGCTTTCCGAGCAGCGATACGATTACCAGCACCGCGAAGCTCAGCGGGATCGTGACGATCCCCGGCTGGCTGAATGGCACCGGCGAATGCTCCGGCGCCATCCCGTACACATCCCAGAACGTATCTCCGCTGAGCAAGATCCACCCGAGTGACGTGAGCATTCCCACCACGATACTCGCGATGATGCCGGCCGCCGTCGTGCGCTTCCAGAAGAGCAGCATCACGAGCGCCGGCAGATTCGCCGAGGCCGCGACGCTGAACGCCCAGCCGACGAGGAAGTTCACGTTCATCTTCTCGAAGACGATCCCGAGAACCACGGCGATCAGCCCCACGCCGACCGAGGACAGTTTGCCGATGCGGACCTTCGCCCCATCGCTGAGAGTCATCTTTAACGTGCCGCCGAGCAGGTCGTGGACGATGGCCCCGCTCGCGGCGACGATCAATCCGCTGACGGTGCCGAGGACGGTGGTGAACGCCACCGCCGAGATCAGCGCGAAGGGCAGGGTACCGAAGCTCTTCGCGAGCAGCGGAGCGGCCATGTTCGAGTTGGTCACATCGAGGTTGCCGCCGGTCATGGCCCCGAGGCCGAGGAAGAGCGTGAGGATGTAGAAGCCGCCGATGGTGGCGATGCCGACGACGGTGCTCTTCCGCGCCGCGGCGGCGTCCTTCACCGTGTAGTAGCGGATGAGGATGTGCGGCAGGCTCGCGGTGCCGCAGAAGAGCGCCAGCATAAGCGAGAGGAAGTTGAGCTTCGCCGGGATCGAGTCGCCCTGGATTCCTTTGAAGGTCGGGCTATTGCCGGGGCGCAGCACGTCAGCTCCCGAGGTCGGCTTCGGCGTATAGGTCGTGATTTTCGTGCCGTCCTCGGCGGTTACGGTCTTCGAGGTCCAGAGGACAACTTCGCTGTCGCGGAGCGTGCCGAGGAACTCGACCGGGTTCAGCGGGCCGGTCTCCGAGGTGCCGTCCGGCAACTTCGAGATATGCCCCACGGGGCGGAGGTCGGTTTCACCAGTGCCCGTACCCTGCGGTAAGCCGTTC
>JAYVTJ010000399.1:0-1659 GCA_043774415.1 Fimbriiglobus sp.
AACGGAGGCGCTTCCGCCGCGACCCGCAGGAGTACCTCAAAGCCCTCGAAAACAAGCTCATCCAGTCGGGTTTGCCGGCCTAGTTTTTTTTGCCCATCACTCCGTGCCTCTCCAACAAGTTTCCGGCGAGACACTCAACCTCTGAACTTGAAACCTATTCTGCCTCACCGTTCGCCGTATTCGCGGAGGAGGGCGCGGAAGCGGGTGTCCTTCCGCAGGGATTCGAGATCGCGATCCTGGATCATGTAGCGGAAGTCGGCGTAGCCGAGCCGCACCGCTTGCCGGAGAGTCTCGATGGCGAGGTCGGGCTGGAGCATCAAAGCGTAGCGGCAGGCGAGGTTGTAGTGCGCGTCCGGATCGTGCGGGCGGAGCTTCACGAGCACCTGATCGATGAGCAGCCCCTCCTTCAGCAGACCCTTGGTCGTGAGGTTGCCGGCCTGGGCGCGGAGGGCGTCCGAGTAGTCGGGGATCTTCCGGAGGAGTTCGCCGAAGAAGGCGAGTTCGAAATCGAGCTGCGATCGCTCCGCGAGCATGGCGAGGACGGATCCCCTCGTGGCTTCGGCGGTGCTTTGCGGACGCTTGCTCGGGTGCGGCACGGGGTGTCCTCAGGGGGAAGCGAGCGCGGTCGGCGGTCAAGATGAGGGGAATAGGCTCTGCGGACCCGACATCTCGATTATACCTCCTCCGCACGATAGGGCAAATGACTCGGCCCCCGGCATTTGGAGAAACTCCGGGGACACTGCCGAAACCGCCGACTGTTCGGGATGGGGCGCGAAATCATTCCGTGTCGGCATCCGGGTCGGGGACGACTCCGGTCTCGACGGCAATGCGGAACTCTTCGGGGGCTGCGTCCCAAGTGCTTCGATAGGTCGCTTCGAGGGGCACCATCACATGGTCGTCGTTCGTGAGGAACAGCGGCATCTCCGGGAGCGATTCGCCGACGCCGACCGGTTCGATGTACGCGACGCGCACATCGCCGACCTCGTAGGAAACGAGCGTGCGATCCTGCCCTTCGGGTAGCGAGAACTCCTCGGCGTGCATCTCGTCCCAGATGGCCTTGTGGATCCCGGACGGATCCCGCGCGGTCGGCGGAAAAAGATCGATGACGAGCACGTGGATGCCGGCACGGAGGAAATCGACCGTCTTGTCCACGAACTCGCGCAGCGAGCGCTGGCTGTCCTTGTTCCCCGGCGAGACGATCTCGATCACCGCGATGGTGCGTCCGAGATGGTGCTTCACGACGATCCGGTTGGCGCGCCGCGAATAGAGTTCGCCCGTCGATCTCTGTACAAATCGAGCGACCGGCTTCGTCTTCATCGCGAGGCCACCCGCTGAACCGCCGGAATCGAATTTCGGACGGCGGCTGCGGGATTCGACCGCGAGAACATCCGACTCCTTCGGCCCCGAGCACTGCTCGACGAGCGCCGAAGTCCCCTTTGGCAAGCGGCCCGAGTTCAGTGCATCGACGATGCGCATCGACCACGCCTGATGAAAGTGGTGGAACAAGCCCGAAGGCACGCGGGTCCAATCGTGAATCGGCATGGCTGACACTCCAGAAGTTATGCTGGTAATTATCGCACATTATGGTGATTTACACCAGCCTCAGCGTGGGGTTTTCAGCACCCGTGTGGCTTTGACGCAGTATTGAACGCCGCTGCC
>JAYVTJ010000400.1:0-1654 GCA_043774415.1 Fimbriiglobus sp.
ACACTCGCCAGGAGGATCGAGGTTCGCACGGGATGCTCGATTCTCATTTGAAGAGTTTGACCGAAACGTTGTCGAGAGCCGGGCCTTGGTTCGCATCGACTTTTTCATCAGTCTCGAACCGGATGTCGGTCTCGGCGCCTTCCGCTTTGAAGTCCCACGTCATCTTCTCCCACCCCATATCTTGGGCGGTTTTGCCGGTGGAGTCGAACTCGAACGACTTGCGCAGCTTCCCGGCGCAGACCGACATCGATTTCTTCGCCGGGTTGCCGCCCGGAGTGCCGGCCATCTCGAAGGTCACGCGGTAGGTGCTGCCCTTCTCGGTCTTGATGGTCTGCTTCACCCCGCCGAAACCGGGCGAGCCGTGCAGGTCGAGGCTCCGCTTCCCATGCGCCGCCTTCCAGTGCGTGCCGATGTAGTCGATCTGACCGTTGATCACGACCCAGCCCTTGATCTTGTCCGACTTCTCGTCGATCCACTGCCAAGCTTCCACGGCCGGCCCTTCCTCGAAGCTGCCGTTGACGATGAGCTCGACCGCCTTCGCTTCGACGGGCACCGGCGCGGCCGGCGCCACGGCCAAGAAGGCGACACTCATCAGCACGGCCAACGTTCGCATGGGTTGCTCGATTCGTTCGGGGAGAATTTGTAATCTTACCGCATCCGTCAAATCCACGCCACGTTCGTCCGGACGTCCTGCGGGTTCAGCTCCGCGAACTCTTCGATCAGCTCCTTCGTGCGGTCGTCGAAGCTCGCGGGGACGACGATCTTGAAGACGAGGTACTGATCTCCGCCGGCGATCCCTTTGCCGCGCAGCCGGAGCCGCGAACCGCTTGAAGTCCCCTTCGGCACCTTCACCGTGAGCACGAAGCCGTCGAGCGTCGGCACATCGACCTTCGCCCCGAGCATCGCTTCGGGCACCGAGATCGGAAGGTCGAGCAGGAGGTCTTTCCCCTCACGCTTGAAGTAGGGGTGCGCGGCGATGCGGACCTTCAAGTACACATCGGCCGAACCGGTCGCGCTCGCCGGCACGCGGAGTTTCTTGCCTTCTTCGATTCCGGCGGGCACTTTCACTTCAATGGTGCGGCCGCCGACGGAAATGCTGATGCTGCCGCCGAGCGCCGCCGTGTCGAACGGCACGTCGATGTCGGTCTCAACATCGGCCGCTTTCGGCTGCGGTCGCTGGCCCGGACGTTTGCCGCGCTTCCCGCCGCCGCCGAACATCCCGCCGAGGTCGAACCCCTCCGGCCCACCTCCGCCGCCGCCGAACATATTGCGGAAGAGTTCCTCCGCCTCGGCTTGGTTGGGATTGCCCGCGCCGGGGAAGCCGCCGGCACCACCATTGGGGAAGCCCGCCTGCGTTCCCGCGTGGCCGAAGCGGTCGTACTTCTCCTTCTGCGCTTCGTCCGAGAGGATGTCGTACGCCGACGAGAGTTCCTTGAACTTCGCCTCGGCCTCTTTGTCGCCGGGGTTGCGGTCGGGGTGGTACTTCCCGGCGAGCTTGCGGTAGGCCTTCTTGATCTCCTCCTGCGAGGCCGACCGGGGAACGCCGAGCACTTCGTACAGATCTTTGGGCATGGGCGACCTAGCTGACAATCCAAAACGGAGTGAGGATGGTAGAGGCGGAGCGTTGGAGTTCAACCTTCAGGTTGTTGCCCGC
>JAYVTJ010000401.1:0-1903 GCA_043774415.1 Fimbriiglobus sp.
ACCTTCATTTCGTCCGTGCGCACCCATTCGATTTCGCCGTCGCGGACGACCTTCAACTTGTGGTTGTGAGTCGCCTCGATTTTGTAGCCGGAGTTGGTCCGAACGATCTTCGTCTTCTTGATGCCGTTGCGGTAAGCCTCGTCGGTCGCGCGGAATTCGCCGCGTCCCCAGACGGTCACCCCCGGAGTGGGGCGTATGATTTCTTCGCCGGTGTTGTCGGCGATCGTCCCGAACCTGTCGCCGTAAGTTATCTGTGTGCCAGTACTTACGCAGCCATCTCCAAGGGGGAGAGCAATGGCAATACTATCGCCCACCCGGATGTGGCACCGGTCCACATCCCGCCGCGGCCCGTTCCTCTTGTTCGTCCCCGCGATATCCCGGTATACCGGCCCGCTCTCCCACAGGTCCTGGCAGTAGTCGAACACCACTTTCGCCTGGCGGAACGACCCACCGCAGATGACGATCTTCGAACCCTGGTCGAACATCATCCGCAGCATGCAGTAAAGGGCTATCAAAAAAGATTTTCCCGCTCCGCGACTCGCGATGAGCATCGGGAAGGGCCGAATCCACAATTCCCTCAGAATTGCGATCTGGAAGGGGGCGAGCGTCTTCCCGAAGAGCACCTTGCACGTGAAGCCGAAGTACTCCGGCTTCCGCATCAGATCGAGCAGGTAGATGTGGGGGTTCTCGATTTCGTACTGCGACCGTCCCGCGAACGGGCTGACGGTGGCGATCTTCGAGGTGTCGCCGAGGTCGAGCCAGCGGTTGTCGCGGTACTGCTCGAGCCAGAGACCGTCGAGGATTTCGTCGGGCGGCTTCACCGGCACGAGCGACTTCGTTTTAGAGACCACGTTCGACGACCCTCTTGAACAGCGAACTCGCGAACTCCCGGCCGTACTCGCCGGCGAAAATGATGCGGGTCCTGTAGGCGAGCTGGTATTCGTTGAGTCGCTTCAGGAAGAACCGGGGGGTGATTTTGAGCCCGTCCCAGTTCTCTTCGGGGATGCCGGAACCGACGGGAAAATTGATGACGTCGGCGAGGGTGAACGAACAGACCATGAACGGAAAGTCGAACTTCTCCAGTCGGGCGAGCTCCCGCTCGAACCGGCTCTGGACGATGTTCTGGCTGACTTCGGCCGTCGAGTGCTTGCGCTCCACAACGAAGGATTCTTCGAATCCCTTCAGGGTGTAGTCGCCGGTCTTGAGGGTGGTCTTCTCGGTCCCGAGGCACGCGGACCCGGCCGGGAAGTCCCAGCCGAGCTGCTCGCGGGTGTCCCGCAGGACGAGGTATTTGGGGGGTGCCTTCGCCATATCAGCGCGATCCGTACTTCATCATGAGGAAGAGCATCGAGGAGTCCCCGTCGCCCGCGATGACGAGTCCGGTGAAGAGAATCTCGAAATCCTCTTCTTTGCCGGTGACTCGGGAGTGGCAGGGGCCGCAGAGGGTGATGCCGTTGGAGGGGATGAATCGCAGCGAGGGGTTGTCGGCCCAGCGCCGGATGTGGTGGGCGTGGATGGGCCGCTTGCCGTCGCCCTTGCACTTCGGCATCCGGCATTTCCGGTCGTCCCGCCGGAAGACGGCGTTCCGCCATTTCGTGTAGGCTGGGTCGGAGTAATCCCTGGCGGAGCTCATGCGAGTGCCGGCCCCGGTCGGAATTCGCAGAACGGTCGCTCCGGGATGAAGCCCCAGAGCCAGAGCGCGATGTTGATGAGGGTGCGTTTTAGCATCGCTTCGATTCTCTCTCCAGGCGGGCGTCCTCGCGCCGGTTCCAAGCCTCGATCTTCCGATTCCGTTCGATCAGAGCCTTCGCGTACCCCCCGAGGTCCGAGGGATTGCCCTCGACCGACCAGGGCCCCGGATAGGGCCGTCGCGACTTCGGTTTCCGAAACAGCCGGAGGAGCC
>JAYVTJ010000402.1:0-3112 GCA_043774415.1 Fimbriiglobus sp.
TAGCCCAGGGCGGAAGCCCTGGGTCAGGAACGACAATGATTTCCGCCCCGAAGGGGCCGGCGTTCTTCAGTACGCACGCCGGGCCCGACGGGGCGGGGCTTTTTGTCCGCAGTACCCAGGGCTCCCGCCCTGGGCTAAGTACGTCGGCCCCGTTGGGGCGAAGAGAAGATCGCTGGCATTGCTTTCCTGATCGTCAGCAGCCGGACGCGCAAGCGACGGTTGCATACAAATTGGCATGACGTCACGGGTGGCTGTTCGGACACCGTCGCTTGCGTGTCCGGCTAACAAGTCAAGCGCGTTCCGCACCGGGCGCCTCGCTCATCTCGGATTTCCGTGGACGACGGACCCCTTCCCGAATCACAATACTCCATCCATCTTCGGCCGAGGAACCCACTCATGAGTCTCTGGGGCAAACTGACGCGCGAGTTCATCGACATCATCGAGTGGACCGAGCCGTCCCAGAACGAAATTCTGGCGTACCGCTACCCTCGCTCGGACAACGAAATCAAAAATGGCGGCCAGGTCATCGTCCGCGAGGGCCAGGCCGCGGCGTTCGTGAAGGAGGGCCAGCTCGCCGATGTGCTCGGGCCGGGCATGCACACCCTCGACACGAACAACATGCCGATCCTCTCCAAGATCCTCGGCTGGAAGTACGGCTTCGAATCGCCGTTCAAGTGCGAGGTCTACTTCGTCTCGACCCGGCAGTGGACCGACCGCAAGTGGGGCACGCAGAACCCCGTGATGATGCGCGACCCCGAATTCGGCCCCGTGCGCATTCGGGCCTTCGGCACCTACGCCTTCCGCGTCATCGACCCCGGCACGTTCATCAAGGAACTCGTCAGCACCGATCCGAGCTTCGAAGCGTTCGAGATCGCCAACCAGCTCCGCAACACCATCGTGTCGCGGTTCGTCGATGCTGTGCCCCGCCTCCAGATCCCACTGCTCGACCTCGTCGGCAACTACGACCGCCTCAGCAAGATGGCGATGGAGAAGATCGCACCCGACCTCGCCGGCATGGGCTTGGGCCTCACGCAGTTCCTCGTCGAGAATATTTCGCTGCCGCCGGAGGTTGAAGCGGCGCTCGACAAGCGCTCGTCGATGAGTGTGCTCGGGAACCTCGACCAGTACACGAAGTTCCAATCGGCGGAGGCGATCCGCGATGCCGCGCAGAACCCCGGCGGCGCGGCCGGGGCGGGCATCGGCTTCGGAGCCGGGATCGCCCTCGGCAACCAGATGGCGGGCGCAATGGCCGGCGGAGCGCACGCGAACCCGGTGACCTCCACGACGTTGCCGCCGCCGCTGCCGCTCGCGGTGACCTACTTCGCGGCTCTGGGCGGCCAGCAGGCCGGGCCGTTCGACCTCGCGGCGCTGAGCGCGAAGATCGGCACGGGCGAGATCACGAAGGCGACGCTGCTCTGGAAGGCGGGCATGCCGAACTGGACCGCGGCCGAAGCGGTGCTCGATGTGGCCCCGCTCTTCGCGGCCGTGCCGCCGCCCCTGCCGATGTAAGATGGAATGAACCCGAGGAGGATCGCGATGAATGCCGTGCTCGATGCCCCGCCGACGCAACTGGATGCCGCGTCATCCACTCCGCCGCCCTCGCGTAAGGGGTCTGCCCCGACTCCATTCCGATGGACTGTGGAGAGCTTCTACGAACTGTCGGGGATGGAGATGTTCCACAATCGCCGGTTCATGCTGATCGATGGGGAGATTTTGCAGATGGCGGCCGACAATCCTCCCCATGTGACCGGTGTGGCACTCGCAGTCCAGCGACTTCAACAAATCTTCGGCTCCGGTTTCTGCGTGCGCAATCAGGCCGGGATGCCGCTGAAACTCGACACCGATCCCTCTCCGGATGTCGTCGTGGTGCCGGGATCGATTCGCGATTATGCGAAGTGTCACCCGGCACCCGGCACGATCCGATTGATCGTGGAAGTCTCCGATTCGACACTGCACTACGATCTCGGTGGCAAGTCCCACCTCTATGCCGCAGCGGGGTTCGCGGAATACTGGGTCATCGATGTGAATGCTTCGCAACTCCATGTGTTCCGCGAACTCGTCGCCGACGAAGCCGCGCCGCGCGGCTTCCGCTACGCGTCGGTGCAAATCCTCAATCCCACCGACTCAATCTCCCCGCTCGCGGTGCTCGATTCTGCTATCCTCGTCGGCGACCTGATGCCGTAACTCCGGAACGCTCCATGCCGAAAGCCATCCCGGTTCTCAAGCCCGTCGAACTTCCCGTGGCCCGCCCAGCGCCGCCGGCCGGACGCAAATTCCCCTGTCCCTCGTGCGGGGCCCGCCTCGACTTCGACCCGGCCGCGCGCGGGTTGAAGTGCCCGTACTGCGCCTACGAGCAGAAGATCGCGAAAGGGGATTCGGAAGAGGTCGCCGAGCGCGACTTCGCCGACTACCTCGACCGCGAAGAGGGCCTCGGCAAGGCGATCCCCGGCCGCAGTTCCGAAGTGCGCTGCACCGGCTGCGGGGCGATGGTCTTGCTCGAAGACAAGATCGAAACCGACAAGTGCCCCTTCTGCGCGACCCACCTCGAGAACAAACCCGAAGCCGTACACGCGATGATCCCGCCCGAGTCGCTGCTGCCGTTCAAGCTCGACCTGCGCAAAGCCCGCGACGAGTTCGACGCTTGGCTCGGCAACCTCTGGTTCGCCCCGACCGAACTGAAAAAGGTCGCCGCGCTCGGCCAACTCGCGGGGATCTACGTTCCCTACTGGACGTTCGACGCGATGACGCGCACGGAGTACACCGGCGAACGCGGCGTCGATACGAGCCACACCGAGAGCTATTCCGACCGGGATGCCCAGGGCAACAGCGTGACGCGCACCCGAACCGTAACGCACACCGATTGGTACCCCTGCTCCGGTGAAGTGAAGCACTTCTTCGACGATGTGTTGGTGTGCGGATCGACGAGCTTGCCGGACGATCTGATCGGCGACCTCGGCGACTGGGACTTGCACCGGCTCGAACCCTTCCGCGCCGACTACCTCAGCAGTTTCAAAACGGAACGCTACGCCGTCGGGCTGAAGCAGGGCTACAAGCGCTCGAAGGCGATCATGAAGGGGATTATCGACCGGCTCGTCCGCCGCGATATCGGCGG
>JAYVTJ010000403.1:0-5306 GCA_043774415.1 Fimbriiglobus sp.
GGCCACATCGCCAACTTCCAAGTGATCCTCAAAGCCGCCGACCTCGCGAATCAGCCGAAGCGACACCTCGTCCTGCAGGAAGTCATCCACAGCGCCTTCCGCTATCCGACCGGTGGCGACAAATCGCATCAACTGCTCGATCTCTTCGCGGCCTTGAAGTGCCAGTATCCGACCCGCGTCCATTTGATTCCCGGCAACCATGAGTTGGCGCAGATGACCGGTCGGCCGATTGCGAAAGGGAACGAATCGCAGAACGAAGTCTTCGTCGAAGGGATCAAGGCGGCGTACGGGACAAGCTGGTCCGAAGTCGAGAAGGCCTACTACGAAATGCTGCGGGCGCTGCCGCTGGCGCTGCGGACTCCGAACCGCGTTTTCCTGAGCCACACGATGATTCCGGGCAAGCAGCTCGACGAGTTCAACGCGATGCAGTTGAAGCAGGAGGAGTACGCCGACCGCGATTATCAGCCCGGCGGCGTGGCCTACGGCATCACATGGGGTCGGGACACTTCGCAGGCCACGGCCGACGAATTCCTGCGGAAAGTGGACGCCGACTTTCTGGTGAGCGGGCACATCCCCACGGACTCGGGCCACGATGTGCCGAACTTCAAGCAGCTCATCGTCGATTGCTCGGCATCCCCGGCCGCGTATGTGCTGTTCCCCGCCGACCGGCCCATCACCTTCGCCGAATTGCTCGCGGGTATCGTGACGTTTTGATTGCGTAGGGCGTGGTCGAGTCCGCGAGACGCGCCGATCACAAATAGTGGGCGGCGGGTTTCGCGGACTCGACCGCGCCCTGCGAGTTGCTCATTTGATAACGGGCAGCCGTGGTGTTGGGATCGGTTACGACTCCACCTCATCGGCTATCGGTTTCTCGCTCCCGATGCCGAGTTCCTTCATCCGCGCCGTTCGATTCTTCATTTTCTTGCCGAGGGCGTCAATGCCGGTCATTTCACCGGTTCGACCAGCTCGTTCGTGACCTTCTCCACGCCGCTCGTCGTTTGGGCGAGTTCCACGGCCCTCGCCCGCACGAGGGCGTTGCCCACTTCCCCGCGCAGGCGGACTTCCGAACCTTCCGCGATCACGGTGATGTTCGCCCCTTCCAACGCCTTGTCGGTCTGGAAGCGGAGCCGCACCCGGTCTTCGATCGGCAGAAGCGGCCCGGTCTTCGTCGCGGCGAGCGGCCCGGCGAGCTGCGCGGCGGGGGGCATGGCGCCGGTCACCTTTGCGGCTCCGGTTTTGCCGACGCGCGTGAGCACTTCCGCATCGGAGGATTTGCTGAACCCGAGCGCGCCGCCGACGATCACGAGGAACAGCAGGGCGACGAAGGTCTTTTTCACGGCCAAGCTCCGCAGGATGCGCTTTCGCAACCCTAGCACGCGGAACGGAGTGCGGAGACATTTTCGGAAGGGAGAGCCGTCTGTTTCGAGATGCGGGAGCTGAGAACCGGCAAGTTGGAGATTTGCGGCCCCTCGTAGGTCACGCTCTGCGTGACGCCACCTTTCAAACTCCTTGAAGTTCACTCCCTCCCGGTGTCACGCGGAGCGTGACCTACAAAAGCAGAAAGCCCGGCCGAAGGCCGGGCTTTGCGAGAATACGTCTGCGACTCACTTACTTCTTGGGGGTGATCTTCGAGACGTCGGCGACGATCGCTTCGATGTCCTTGTCGGTGATCTTGCCCTTGGCGAACGAGTAGTTCGCGAGCACTTTGTGCTCGACGTAAAGCACGACGGTGAGATCGGCATCCTTCGAAACGTTGTACTTGTTCGGGCCGGCCGGGGCATCTACGGCGAGGACGACGTGCTTCAACTTGGCTTTTTCGGCTTGGGCCTTGAGGGTATCGCTGAGCTTGTCGTCGTCCGAGAGGAACACCACGAAGCTGCCCATTTCGCACTTGGCGTTGGCGGCCGTGACTTTTTCGAGTTCGGCGATCAGCTTCTGGGTCATCGGGCACTCGGCGGTGCGGGCGAAGACCATCGCGACGGGGTTGTCGCCGTTCTTGCAGTACAGGCAGAACTTTTCGCCGGCCTTTTCGCCGTTGACGTTGAGGGGGTGGAACGGGCCGGCGAGCTTTTCGCCCGGCTGCGGGCCGGACTTCAGTTCGGCGGCGATGGCGAAAGAACCGGTGACGGCCACGAGGGCGGCGAGCAGGAGCTTGCGGACCATTGCTGAGAATCCCCGAATGTGAAGAGGGTAAACGCCGTCCGCACGCGGTGCGTGCGGGACACTCGGCAGACGGACGGCACGGCCCTTTTATTCGTAAGAAGCGGCAAAAGGTTGTCAAGTCGGCAGCGGCTGGAGCCGCGGGTGTGGGGTATTGGGTGTGGGGTATGGGAAGAAGCAAACACTTCTTCGCATACCCCACACCCAATACCCTACACCCTGATCGCGTCAATCTTCGAGCACCTTATTGAATTCGAGCTGGTAGCAGGTCGTGTTGCCGTTGCTCGTGAAAAGCGTCAGCCCGTCGGCGCTGAAGGCGAGCCCCTGGATCGGCGTGTCGAATTCACGGGCCACCATCAGCCGGCCGCTGAGGACATCCCAGACGCGCACCGTCTGATCGTCGCCGCCGGAAAGCAGGAAGCTGCCATCCGGGCTGAAGGCGACGGCGTTGATCCGTTCCTGATGCCCTTCGAGCGCGAAGACTTCCGCCTCGGATGCCAGATCCCAAACGTGGACGTGATCGGTCAACCCCGCTCCGGCGAGGAAGCGACCTTGCGGGTCGAAGGCCAACGCCGTGACACCGGTGTCGAAGGTCGCCAGTTTCAGCTTCGTCGTCAGATCCCAGATGCAGACGGCTCCGTCGCGCTCGCCCGTCGAAAGGTAATCGACGCCCCCCACGGCCACGCGGTTGCCATCCGGGTGGACGGCGACCGTTTCGAGCGTGCAGCCGTCGGCCGCTTCGATCAGGATGAGATCCGCTTCGGTCGCTTCCGGTTTCCAGAGCCAGACGAGGCCATCGGCCGGGCTGGTCGCCACGAAGAATTTGCCGCCGGGGGCGAAGGCGAGCGCGCCGACGGGTGGGCGGGTCGCTTCCAGAATCTTCGGTGCGGATTGCGGTCGGGTCAGATCGTGAAGCCGTGTCCGGTGATCGACGCCGCCGACGGCGAGCCAGCGTCCGTCGTCGGACGCCGCGATCGAGTGGGCCGGGCCATCGCCGGTCGGGGCGACTTCATCGCCGGTGGCGAGCGCCCAGACGCGCAGGGTCGGCCCGCCCGTACTGGCCAGCATCGGCGTCGGGCCGGGGATCACGGCGAGGGCGTGCTTCCCGGTGGGGTTCGGCCCCGCGAGGAGCTTGCCGTCGCGCGTGTCCCAGAGGTGGATCACCCGATCCATCCCGGCGGACGCGAGGATCGAGCCATCGCGGTTGAACGCGAGCGAGCGGATTTCGTCGATGTGACCCCGGAGGGCGTGCCGGACTTTCCCGCTCGCGGCGTTCGACCAGAGGTAGACATCGTGATCCGAATCGGCGGTCGCGAGGAGCTTGCCATCGGGGCTGAACGTCGCGCAGAGCACCTGATCGGCGTGGCTGTTGAGCAGCATCGCCGGTTCCGCGGCGACTCCGGGCCGCCAGACGCGGGCCGACGTATCCCACCCCGCGGAGACGAGCAGGCTGCCGTCGGGCGACCACGTTAGCGCCGGGATGCGGTCGGTGTGGCTCTTGAGCGTCGCCAGCAATTTGTGGCTTTCGGCGTTCCAGACCTGCACGACGCGATCTTCCCCGGCTGTGGCGATGCGGTCGCCGGCCGCGGAGAATCGGATCGCGGAGACGGCGTCGGCATGGGCCGCGAGTTCGCCGATCTGGCGCTGCGAGCGCACATCCCAGAGGCGCACGCAGCCGTCGTCGTGGCCGCAGGCAACGGTGGTGCCGTCCGGGCTGAACGCGAGGGCCGAGACCCAGCCCGGCTGCGGAATACGGTACAAAAGCTGCCCTTCGGCCGTATTCCAAATGAGGAGGTCGTCGTTGCCGCTGGCGAGCAAGTCGGCGGTGGCGCTGAAGCACCAGAGCGTTTCCAGGTCGCTGAGGAACGAGCGTCCGAGCGTCCGCCCTTCCGCCGACCAGTGGAGGAGCAGGCCCGCTTCATCGACGGACCAGATCGTGCCGTCGGCCGCGAAGGCCACGGCGGCGATCTCCCCTTCGGTGTGGAAGCGCGGTTCGCCGAAGGTCTTGGAGATGAGCGGGCTGGCGGGGAGGGTCGCTTTGGCGAATTCGGCCGGCAGCGTGCGGGTGGGGGTCATGCCGAAACAGCTCCGAAGAGGGTCGCCAACCGCGGCGATCCGATACGCAAATGTAGTTCATGCTTCGCGGCAGTGAGAGAGAATTCCGCGTAACTCGTGAATACTTCTCCGCGGGAATAGTGTCCGCCCTCGATGCGGGGTCGCTACAACCGTCCCATTCGGCCCCTTTTCGCGCCCGACTCGCAACGAGGTCGCCCGTGTCCGCCGAGTTCGACTTCATCGACTGGATCCGGGCTAAGTACCGTGGAAACCCGACCGTGCTCGTCGGCCCCGGCGACGACTGCGGCGTCCTGGCCCCGACGCGCTTCAATCTGATCGTCACGACAGACGTGCTGATGGAGGGCACCGACTTCATCCTCGCCGAAGCGGGGGCGTTTGCCGTGGGCCGCAAGGCGATGGCGGTGAACCTCAGCGACATCGCCGCGATGGCCGGTCGCCCCACGGCCGCACTCGTCGGCTTGGTGCTTCCACAGTCGCTTTCGACAGGAACCCTCGCGCGCGAACTTTTCCTCGGGTTGGACTCGATCGCCACCGAATTCGGTGTGCCCATCGTCGGCGGCGACACCAACAGTTGGAATGGCGGACTCGTCATTTCCGTGACGGTCCTCGGCGAAGCGCGGGAATCGGGTGCCGTGCTGCGCTCGGGGGCGAAGCCGGGGGATGCGATTTTCGTCACCGGGCCTTGCGGCGGCAGCATTCTGGGCCGGCACTTGAACCCGCAGCCGCGACTCCGCGAAATCGAGCGCATCGCGGGGCTGGTGAAGCTCACCTCGTGTATCGACATCAGCGACGGCCTCACCGCCGATTTGCAGCATATTCTCGATGCCAGCGGCTGCGGAGCAACCCTCGATGCGACTCGGATTCCGATTCACCCCGATGCCGTCATGCTCGCGGCGACGAGCGGCCAGACGCCACTCGAGCATGCCCTCGGCGACGGAGAGGACTTCGAACTGATCTTCACGACTTCACCCGAAGACGCTGCGGAACTGCACGCGGAGCCGTACGCCATCCGCATCGGCGAGTGCACCTCCGACGGGCTGCGACTCAAGACGCCGTACGGAATCGAACCC
>JAYVTJ010000404.1:0-1968 GCA_043774415.1 Fimbriiglobus sp.
CCGTGTTCGTCTTCGACACCACCTACAGCATGGGCGCGAAGGATCAGGACAAGAACCGCCTCGACCGTGCCAAGGAGGCCGCCCTGTCGATCATCGACAGCCTGCCCCGCAACTCGTCGGTGCAGATCTACACCTGCACCGACCGCGCGGCCCAACTGCCTTTCACGCCGACGAATCTCGACCAAGCCCGCAATGTCGTGAAGGGAATCGAACTCACGAGCCAGACGGGCGACATCCTTCCAGGGCTGATCGAGGGCGATGCGGCGCTCGACCGGGCCGAGGGGACGAACAAAGAACTCTACATCTTCAGCGACCTCCAGAAGAACGGCTGGGAGCGCCAGGCCGCGGCGCTGAAGGAGAAGGCGAAGGAGATCCAGAAGCGCGCGACGCTCGTCATCGTGCGCTGCGGCAATCCCGAGCGGCCGGTGAACAACGTCCTCGTCTCGGACATCATCTTCCCCGGAGGGATCCCGCACACGAACACCCGGTTGCCCTTCACGGTACTGCTCAAGAACACGGGCCGGAACCCGGTGCTCAACGTCAGCGTCACACTCGAAGTCGATGGGCAATTGCAAACCGTCGACAGCGGTCTCGCGGCCCGGATCGAACCGGGGCAGACCTTCCCCGTCACGCTCACGGGGCTGCTCACGAAGGCGGGCCCGAACCTGCTCACGGCGAAGATCGGCGAAGGCGGCAAAGACGCCGCAATCCCCGGTCAGCCGGCGCCGGCCAGCACGCCCGACGACCTCCCCGGCGACAACCGCTTCGACAAGCTCATCCTCGTGCGGGATCGCGTGAAGGTGCTGCTCATCGACGGCAACCGCGATCCGCGCGACCCCAAGGACTCGGCCGGGCACTTCATCCGGAATGCTCTCGTACCGGTGCCCGAGATCAACCGGCCCGACTACTTCATCCGAGTCACCGATGTGACGCCGAACGAGGCGACGCCCGCCCTCCTGAACGACGCCGACCTCTGTATCCTCGCGAACGTCCCGGCCTCGGATCGCGATTTGAACGGCATTCCCGGACTGTCGCAGGCCTTCGCCGACCGGCTCGCCAAGTTCGTGAGCGAGGGGCACGGACTCATCATCGGCACGGGCGATTTCACGAAGCCGAAGGGTTACAACGAAGTATTCAAGCCGCTCGGCCTGCTCCCGTTCGACCTCACGACCGTCGAGACGACGAAGCCCGAGACGCCCTTCAAACCGGCCCCGGACACGACCGAAACGCCTTCGTTCCTCTCGCGGTTGCGCGAAGAGCCGTATGCGACCGTCACGGCCGATGCCGATGTCTGGAGCTACATCGGCACGAACGAAGCGACTGCTCCGAACCCCGGCCGTGTCGTCATGCGGCTCGACAACGGCAAACCGATCCTCGTGGCGAAAGCGCTGGGCGAAGGCGAAGTGCTGATGCTGCTCACGTCGCTCGATGCCAAGTGGACGAACTGGCCCTCGAAGTCGGGATCGTATTTGTCCATCGTGCAGATGGTGCTGTCGCACTTCACGGGTCGCGTGCCGGTCGGCACGAACCTCGTGGCGGGGGAGACCTTCTCGTGGTCGCCGCCCGAAGCCAACCGGACCGTCGACCTGCTACGGCCGAATAAGAGCCGGACGAAGATCGGCAAAGCGGTCGTCGCGGCCGATGGGACAAAGCCCGGCGTGACCGCGACCGATGCGTTCACCGCGGGTGTCTACCAGATAGGCTACGAAGACGAATCGGCGCCGACGGGGCCGCGCTTCGCGGTGAATCCGGACCAGCGCGAATCGTACGACCTCGACAGCATGACCGACGACGCCGTGGCGAACGCCGTCGGCTTCAAACCGATGATGGTGACGGCCGGGAACGAAGCCGATTCGCTCGTCGGCAACGAGCGCGACCGCCGTGAGTTGACAGTTTACATCCTGATGCTGCTGTTCGTGGTGGCTGGGGTTGAAACCGCATGGGCGTGGAAGTGCGGCCGGGCGAAGT
>JAYVTJ010000405.1:0-4185 GCA_043774415.1 Fimbriiglobus sp.
CCAGCCCTGCGCCGGTCGTCGCAGTGCCCAGCCCCTCGACCGAGATCGTGCTGCCGATGGTGATCGCCGAGGTTTGCGTAGCGAGGTTCGCCGTCGCGCCCAGCCCATTGCGCCCGGTGATGTGCACCGTGCCCAGCGTCGCGCCGCTGTTGAGCGTGCCGCCCCGGAAGTCGAGCAGCTCGGCGATGTTCAGGTCGTTCATGCCGTCCTGCGCGTAGCTCTGGCTGATGCTCCCGCTCGCCAGTTCCAGCGTGCCGACGCTCAGGTTGTCCGCCGTGATGACCTTCCCGGCGTAGCTCCCGATGAGGTGCAGCCCCTTCACCGTCGGCAGGAAGCTCAGCAGGCTGCAATCGGCGTTGCGGCCGGCACTGCCGCCGACGAAGTAGAGGTCGTCGTTCTCCGTCGGGACGTAGTGCGCCATCGGATCGTTGCGGTCCTCCCAGTTCGCGGCGCTCGTGGTGTGGGCCGTGTCCGCGCCGATCCACGTGAGCTGCCGGCTCGTCGGAGTCGCGTCGGCGATGGTCATCGTGGCGTTCCCTCCGGTGCCGAGGGAGACGATCACCGTCTCGGGCCCTTCCACGAGGTCATCGCCGAGGGCGTGGACGGCGACCGTCGTATCGGACTGACCCGCCGCGAAGGTCAGCGAGTTGTAGGAACCGGGGCCGGTGTAATCGGCGCCGGCCGTCGCGGTGCCGGACGTTCCGTAGTTCAGCGTGAACGCGGAGGCCGTGCCGCCGGTGCGGTGGAAGCGGAACGCACTGTCGGCGCCGCCTTCGGTCACGTCGCCCAGCGACACCACGGAGACCGCCGGCGTTCCGCCGCCGGCCGTGTCGTTGTCGACGATGGTCATCGTGGCGCCCCCTCCGGTGCCGAGGGAGACGATCACCGTCTCGGACCCTTCGACGAGGGCATCGTCGATCGCGTGGACGGCGACCGTCGCGTCGGACTGACCCGCCGCGAAGGTCAGCGAGTTGTAGGAACCGGGGCCGGTGTAATCGGCGCCGGCCGTCGCGGTGCCCGACACCGTGTATTGGATCGACAGTGCGTTTGCCGTGCTGCCGGTGCGGTGGAACGCGAACGCACCGTCGGCGCCGCCTTCGGCCGCGTCGCCCAGCGACACCGCGGAGACCGTCGGCGGCGACCCACCGCCGCCGGATTGCTCCATCGCGCCGACCATCCAAAAGTGGTCGTTGTAGTCCCAGTCGCTGCCGTTCGCGGAGCCGGCCAAATCTTCGAGCGCGAGCGAACCGCCGGTGAAGAGGAAGGGCTTGTGTTCCATCGCGCTGCTGCCCACGCTGCTTGGCCCCATCGCATAGGTGAGCGTTTCGCCGCCGACTTGGACCGTCATCGTGCCGACGAAGGCGCGGGCGACGGCGTCCTGGGCGGAGGTGGCTTCGATGAGGGCGCGGCCGGAACTGTCGGTGGGAAGTGTCGAATCGAGACTCAGGGAACCGGTGATCGTGGCGCCGGTGTCGCCCGCCATGCCGGCGCCGGATCCCATCAGGCCGACGGCGAAAAGGGCGGGCACGTCACGCGCCTCCAACTGTTCCAAGCGCAGCTTGGCAAGCGGGGAGGGGGGGGGGCGAACTGTGCGGGCTTCGACTTCCGACCGAGGATGCGATCCGGCATGAGGAGGCTCCCGAACGGGACTTCCGAAAGCGCCGCGATCCCGGAGTTGGGCGAGGGACCGCATCGCTGGAGGGATTAGAAAGGGTCGAAGGGGAGTTGTCAAACGGATTCCCGGAATCATGATTCCGACTCGGGCGAAATCGGCCGCAAGTCGTTTCGGCGCTAAGCTTCTACCAAGAATTCGGAATGGTTCCACGAGGGGGTGGGGCGCTTTCGGCTGGAATCATTTCCGCCCGCGTTCGCCTGCATCACGCCTTCGCCTTCCACTTCGCGCGGATGATGGTGGGCAACGTGGGCAGTGCCAGAATCCCTTGGCGCACCCCACACAGAGGACTTTGCTCCTCTACTTCGCCCCCGAGAGAATCCAATCCTTGATGAGCTTGATCTCGACCGGCGTGAGCTTGTCCTTGCCGGCGGGGGGCATCGCTCCGCTTTCGACCTGCATCCACAAGTAGCTCTTGTCCAGTTCCTTGGCGACGACCGCTTTGCCGTTGTCGCCCCCCTTGCCGATCGAGGCGAGCGTCCGCGTGTCGAGGCCGCCCTTGATCGACGGATCGCCGTGGCAGACGTTGCAGTTCTTCTTGAACAGCGGCGCGATCTTGTCGGCGAAGAGCACGGTCGCCACCGGCACCGTCGGGTCGGGCTTCGTCGGCGCGGTCGGCGTCGGCTTCGTGGCCGGAGAGGGCGTCGGCTTCGTCGGCTTCACTTCGGGCTTGGTCGGCTTCGCCTCGGGTTTCGTCGGCGCGGCTTTGGTCGGCTCGACCTTCGCGGGTCCCGTCGGCTCGGAGACTCCGGCCTTCGTCGGTTCGATCTGGACGACTTCGACCGGGGCCTTGCCCTTCGCGTCGGTGCGCGACTGGCCGAGCGAAACGCCCAGGCCGAAGCCGAAGAGCAGGATGGCGCCGATGCCGCAGACGCCGAGGAGCCATTCGCCCTTCGGCATCGCCGGCTTGCGCTCGATCTCGAGTTCGTCCTGTCCGTCGTCGTCGTGGGGCATCGCGGAACTCCTCGGAAACAGTTGACGATCCGTCCGCCATCATCGCACGGTGCGGTCACTTCTTCGATTCGTCTTTCGTCGCGGTGAAGACTTCGTAGCTGCGGATCCAGAGCCACTGATCCGGCTCGCCCGAGTTGTGGAACTCGAATTTCGTCGATCCCGCCGTGCGGCAATCGACGACGAGGTCGATCGTCTGCCAGCCGGCCTGCGGTTCGATGCCGATCACGTCGAATGCCTTGGCTCCGTCGGGGATCATCTTCAGGTAGGCGCCGAATTTCTTGCCGGTGTAGAGGACTTCGCAGCGCACCCGGCAGTACCCCGATTCGCTGATGAACGTCGGCGTGAAGAGCATCGTGGACGGCGGCCCCTCCGCGTTGCGGATGCCGATGGCCCAGCCCCCCTGCGATTCGTCCACGGTCGCTTCGGCGATCGTCTCGGCGTTCCACGGCCAGAGGGACCAGCCCGTCGGGAAGGTGCCGTCGCCCGATCCGGGGACGGTCTCGGCGACCTTCTTCTCGGGATTCGCGGGATCGGTGTGCGTCCGACTCTTGAAGGGCTTGGCTCCGTCCCACACCAGCTTGCCGAGCGATTCGCCGGGCTTCGTCGGCTCGACCGGCGTTGCCGGCCCATCCTCGCGCACGGTCACTTTCCCGAAGACGAGGGCGTTCTCTTTGCCCGAGGCGTACGAGTCGATGACGAAGCGGAGCGGGAGTTCCGGAGCGCGCTTGAAGGGGACCGAGACGGTCTTCCACTCCCCTCCGGTGTCGGGGAGCGGCCGGCCGGCCTGATTCTTGAAGGTGAGCGACTGCAGCGAGACATTCCCCTTGCCCGTGCCGACCGTCGCATAGTCAACGGCGAGGATGTAGTTCGCGCCCGGTTTCAGCGCGGCGCCGAGATCGGTTTCGAGCTGGAAGCCGATCTGCGCCGAGTTGAGATCGCCGTCGGTATTGAGGCTCGTGAACGCGATCCCCGGTCGGCCGCGGTACTCCTCCCGGACGAACTGGGCCCGCGAACCTTCCTTGTAAGAGATGGGGCCGAGCCCTTTCGGAAATCGCGGAAGATTCCCTTCGACGACCTGCGACCGTTCGAGCACGGCGCGGAACTCGGCCGCGGAACCCGCATCGAACGCGAAGATCGGCTTGCCCTCCGGCACCGGCGGTGTCGGTTTGGTCGATACCGTCGGCGTCGTCGCGGGGGTACTCGGCGCCGTCGTCGCTAGAGTCGGCTGCCCCTTCGCCTGGCCCCCTTTGTCTCCGCCGCCACTGAGCGCGAAGGCGACGCCGAGGCCGAGCAGGGCGAGGGCCGCGACGCTGCCGGCCAGCGCCCAGATCCACGTCGGCTTTTTGCTCGGCTTCGGGCGCCGCATCGATCCGAGCGAGAGGTGCTTCGAGCTGAGCTTGCCGGTGCTCGCTTCGCGCGTCTGCGAGAGTCCCGCCATCAGCGGCGCCGCGTCGTGGAGCCACGGGTGCAGCGCGACGATCACGTCGGCGGGGGTCTGGTAGCGGTCCCCCGCTTTCTTGGCCATCATCCGCGCTACCACGGCCGCCAGCGCTTTGGGG
>JAYVTJ010000406.1:0-2459 GCA_043774415.1 Fimbriiglobus sp.
GGTTCGCGCAGGGTTCCCTCTCGGAAGATCTCCAACTGTCGTATGCGCTCCTCGGGCAGGGCTACCGCACCGTCTTCTTGAACGAGGGATTGAGCTTGGGGCTTTCCCCGGAGAGCGTGCCGGAGTACGTGAAGCAGCGCGTCCGCTGGTGCCAGGGGACGCTCCAGCAGGTGTTCCTCAAGACCGGGCCGTTCCTCGCGCCGCGCCTGACGATCCTCCAGCGGATGTTCTACTTCGAGACCATCCTCTACTGGCTGACCTTCCCCTTCCTCGTGCTGCTCTTACTCGCGCCGATCGTGCAGTGGTACACGGGTGTGCCGGCCCTGCATGCCACGGCCGCAGATGTCTTCGCCGTGATCCTCCCGCGCGTGCTGGCGCGCTCCGTGATCCTCTTCTGGCTCTCGGAAGGCAAGGTGGTGCCGCTCGTGAGCACCGTCGGCAAAGTGGTCCCGGCGTTCCACATCACGGCGGCGCTCGTGAAGTCGCTCTTCAAACCCTTCGGCAGTCCGTTCAAAGTGACGACGAAGGGGCAATCCCGCGACGGTGTCATCATCCACTGGTCGCTCTTCGGGATGTTCGCCGGGCTGGCGGCGCTGCTCGCCGTCGGGATGTTGGCGAACCTTTTCGGCTACCACGACGTGGTGGCCGTAGGGGAAGTGACGCCGCTCGATGTGCTCTGGAGCTTGGGCAGCCTGCTGATCCTCACGCTCGCGGCGATGGTCTGCGTGGAACTCCCCCCGGCACCGGAGGGAGAGGAGGTCCACCGCGCCCGCCTCGGCGCGACCGCGGTGGCCGTCATCAAACGCATCTTCGGCTGACCGGAGCTCAGGCCAGTTTGGCCACCTGCTCCTTGAAGTAGGTCAGGCACTTCTTCACGTCCGGGGCCGGATCGCTCTCATTCGCTTCGTACTCGATCGCGATGTAGCCCTTGAACTTCACCTCTTTCAGCGCCTTCAGCACGCCGAGGACATCGAGTACGCCCGTCTTGTCGCCGAAGGGCACGTCCGTCTTGCGCTCATTGTCGTGGTCCTTGAGGTGCAGTCCGAAGTTGCGGGCGCCCATGATCTTGATCTGCTCGACCGGGTCGAGCTTGATCTTCAGTTGGGCCGCGCGGATGAGGTGGCCCGTGTCGAGGCAGGTGCCGATGAGTTCGTGGTGATCCTTCAGGGTCTTCACGATCATCTCGGCGTCGCGCCAGCGGTGCATCTTGCCGCCGCCGGCCGGGCCGTGCGGGTGGATCGCGATGGCGATCTTGTACTCGGCGACGAGTTTATCGAGGCTGTCGAAGCTGTCCGGATCGGGGTCGGCGCTGAGGAACTTGACGCCGAGCGCGGCCGCGAAGTCGAAGAGCTTCTTGTTCTTGCCGTCGTCCTTGCTGAAGTTCTCGACGCCGAAGGCGACCGGCTTCACGCCGTACTCGCCGCACATCTTGAGGATGCCCTTCAGCGTCTCGGGCTTCGTGTCGGTCGGGATGTGGCCGCGGAAGAACTCGGCGTTCGCGAGGCCGAGGGCTTGGGTCTCTTTGAGGGCGCGTTCCAAGTTGAACTTGCGGAAGGTGTACGACTGGATGCCGACGGTGAAGCCGCCGAAGGGATCCGTCTCCGCGGCGCGGGCGGAGAGGCCGAGGGCGGCGCCGCCGGCGAGTGCGGCCGAGCCGAGGAGGAAGGAACGGCGGTCGAGGGGGGCGAGCATCGGGCGGACTCCGGGAGAGGGGATGGAACGGAGGAGATTGTATCAGGGTGGAATCGGCCTTTGTCATCGGAACCCCGCGCCCCGAGGATCCGTCACCCCCGAATCTCCACGCCCGGCAGATTCTTCCGCAGGTACTCCAGCAGCGGCGGACGGTAGCTCTGCACTTCCACCGATTCTAAATGCCGGAGGGTCGGCAGCATCGGCCACCAGTTCTCGGCCGGCACTTCCGCGCAGAGCAGCAAGCGCACGCGGCGCACCGGCTGCCGGGGGACGATGCCGGCGCCGTGCATCAGCCAATCGACGGCCGGGCAGGTGACGACTTCCGGAAAACCGCGCCGGAATAGAACGCGCTCGGTGTGCTGCACCGTCAGCGCGTGGAGGGTGCCGGGGCTGGCGAATTCCATCGTCACGAGGTTGGGGCAGGCTTCGACGGCCCAGAGTTGGCCGTCGAGCGAATTCCAGAGCGTGCGGATTTTCCAGTCGAGTCCGCGCAGCGCCTTCGTATCGGTCGCCTCTTCGGAGGCGCACTGCAGCCGGATGAACTCGGCCCGCTCGGGGTCGCCGCGGTCGTCGAGCCAATCGGCCGCGACGAGGCGCGGGAGATCGTCGGTCGGGGAATCGACGATGGCCTTGAGCAGGGCGCTCCACTCGGGATCGGCGTAGTGCTTCATCGGGGGTACCTCCGAGTCGCGGTGCCGCATTCTACACGGGCGAACTCGCAGGTGGTCACCCGCACCGCGGAAGCGTTCCTGTTCGGTCGCGCCTCG
>JAYVTJ010000407.1:0-12360 GCA_043774415.1 Fimbriiglobus sp.
ACACCGAAATCCGCGAATCGCTCCGACCGCTCGTCCCGATGCTAGATGCGGCGGTATCCGAACAGGAGGGATTGGCGTTCAAGCCCGGCGCCCGTTCGAGGGAGATCCGCGATCCGCTTGCCTATTACAAATTCGAGCGGTTGGAACGACTCTTCCAGCGACTATCCGCCAAAGTGAATCGCCCGGCGAACGCCTTCAATGAAAACGTCGTGCTTTCCCTCGATGAGGTGCATTACAAAGGCGAACGCTCTGATCGGATCACGGCGACCGAAATCGATGAGGAAGTCAAAGCGGTACGGGCATTGACCGTGATTCCTTACAAGGCGGAAGAAGAAGCGGACGCGAAGAAGAAGCACGATAAAAATGAGTTCAACCCCCAGCGCGTCCAGCTCTTCTTCATGTTCTACTACAGCCTCACGGGGCTGCACGTGCTGCACATGATCATTGGCATCGGCCTGCTGACGTGGCAGCTCATCTACGCGAAGATCGGATTCTTCAACCACCAGAGCCGCTACGTCTACATCGAAGTGATGAGCCTCTACTGGCACTTCGTCGATATGGTCTGGATGTTCCTGCTGCCGCTGCTCTACCTCGCGGGGCCGCACTCGGCCGGGCAGGCCGTCGAGCAGTTCAAGCTGGCCCTCGGCCTCGGCGGACACTAACCGGAGTTCCCTGCGATGTCCCACAATCCGCATGCGGCGATGCACGATGGCGAAGGCGTCCACCACGAGGCGACCCCGAACTCGAAATCGTTCGTGACGTTCGCCATCCTGGTCGGGCTTTCGTTCCTCGCGCTCTTCGTCGGCTTCTCCGACCTCGGCGCCATGAAGGTGGTCGCGAGCCTGACGGTCTCCGTCGTCGAAGCCGGCATCCTCGCCTACTTCTTCATGGACCTGCGCGCCGCCGATAAGCTGACGTGGCTCGTGGCCGCCGCGAGCCTCTTCTGGGTCTTCCTGATGTTCCTGTTCATCCTCACCGACTTCCTCACCCGCCACTTCGGGGTGCTGTAAACCTGCGGTTTGCCAATGTCTGCTCGTTCATACTTCCGGCGGGGCGGGGCTGCGATCCGAGTCTTCGGATCGCGCCTCGCCTCCGTACTTTTCGCGGTCGCCTCCGGCTGCGGGGGAACCGCTTCGCCCGACGGCTACGATCCGCACCTGCGCTACGCGCAGCGCGGCGATCCGATCGTGCTCGCGGCACCCCCCGACCAGCCGACCGGGGCCCCCGATCCGATCGCGCGCGATGAGTACCTCGCGGAACTGCCGAAGCGCGGCGGAAAGATTATCCTCCCCAGCGATGTGCCCGCCGCGGCCCGCGAGCAGGTGAAGCAATCGCTCGATGCGCTCTTCGGAACCCCGGCCGCGCCGGCGATGCCGGCCGGAATCGCCGCGGTCGGCGGGTTATCGCTCGATGCAGACGTGCTGGCGAAGGGGAGTGCGAGCTACCGCGTGCGCTGCAGCAGTTGCCACGGGATGACCGGCGACGGCCGCGGATCCGGGGCCGCGTTCCCATACCCGCGCGACTTCCGCAGCGGGCAGTTCAAGCGGACGACCGGAATTGCGGCGAACGGGAAGTCGCGAGTCGAAGATCTCCACCGCACCATCCGGGGCGGTGTCCCCGGTACATCGATGCCACTCTTCGATTTGCTCCCCGAGGAAGATTTGAACGCATTGGCGGCCTACGTGATCCACCTGAGCATCCGGGGCGAAGTCGAAGCGGCGCTGATCCTCGGCCTCCATCCCGATACCGAGGAGGGGATCGCCGATGTCGGTGCCGCCGCGCGGAAAATCGCGGATCGGTCGCACCGGCACTGGCTCGAAGCGCAGACGCCATCGAACGCATTCGCATCACCGGTTGTCGAAGGTGAAGCGCAAGTTGAATCGATCAGACGAGGCCATGCGCTGTTCCTCTCGAATGCCTGCATCGGCTGCCATGAGGGCTACGGCCGCAAGGCGAGCTACCGCTACGATGTGTGGGGTCTGCCGAATCGGGCGCAAGATCTGACTCAGCCGGACTACCGCTGGGGCCGCGAACCGGCCGATTTGGCCCGCGCCGTCCGGTATGGTATCAAGCCCGCGAACATGCCCGCCGCTCCGCTGAAGGACGCAGAACTCGCGGATCTCGTCGAGTTCCTGCGGGCGCTTCCCTTCCCCGCTCGACTTCCCGCCGAGATCGGCGCCGCGGTGCAGGGGGGGTCGCGATGAGCCTTCTCCGACCGATCGCGCGGCCGGTGCGCATCCTCGCCATCCTCACCGTGCTGGCGACCGTCGTGCTGCTGACGCTCGGCGCGCTCACGACGTCGTTCCGCGCGGGCATGGCCGATCCCGTCTGGCCGACGGAGCCGTGGTTCCTGCTGGTGAACGGCGAGAAGTACAACCTCGAAGAGCACCGCGGCTTCCTGCTCGAACACACGCACCGCGCCGCCGGGTTCACCGTCGGGGCACTCGCCTCGCTCCTCGCGATCGCCGCGTGGATCGCGGGGCCGAACCTCAAATCCCGCCTCTTCGGACTCATCGCCATCGTTGCGCTGTTGTCCGTGTACGGCGGCTTCCACCGGCAGATGCACGCCGCCTCGGATGCCCGCGCCGCCCGGCAACTCGAGCTGCTGGCGGGCCGGGACGTACCGCCCGTCGAAGTTTTCCCGATGGCATCGGGCGTGGCCACGGGCGTGTGCGCCGCGTTCGTGCTGATCGCGGGCTTCGTCCACCTCGCCTCCTCGCAACCCGGCAAGTGGGTGCGGGCGCTCGCGGGAATTGTCCTCGTCTGCGTGATGATCCAGGGGTTGCTCGGCGGCTACCGCGTCTACCTCGATCAACTGCTCGGGACGGAACTCTCGCAGATCCACGGCACGTTCGCCCAGTGCGTCTTCGCCGCGATGTGCTGCATCCCCGCGCTGGCGGCCGCACCCGATCCGTCTCGCGAACTGCCCGATTCCGAACGCCGACGCCTCGCGATGCTGAGCCTGGCGCTGCCCGCGCTCGTCTTCCTCCAGCTCATCTGGGGCGTTGTCGTCCGGCACACGGGCAGCCCGATGGCGCAGCGGTTGCACATGCTCACGGCCTTCGCGGTCGTCGGCGTCGGCGTCTGGTTCGCGGCGCGGGCGCTGGCGACGCCGTCGGGCCGGCGCACGCTCGGCTTCGGACTCCGGCACTTGCTGATGATGTTCGCGGTGCAGGTCGCGCTCGGGGTCGAAGCCTACCTCGGCAAGTTCGCCGCGATCGGCCCGCAGGGCGATGTGATGCCGATGGCCCGCAAGATCACCGAATCCGCCGCGGCGATCCGGACGCTGCACGTCCTCATCGGCACGGCGATCTTGGCATCTTCTGTTGTGCTCGCGCTCCGCGTCTGGCGGACAACGCGGGGCGCACGGACAGTCGAAACGGACCGGCCGGAGCGGGTCGTAGAGTACGCGGTCGAAACGATTTCCTTACACTGACCCCTGCGAAGCCACCGATGAGCACCGCCGTGACGACCGCCGTCCCGTTCACTCCCGCACTCCGACCGATCCGCTCGGCCGCCCGTCGAAATTCCCCCACCACCATGCGCAGCCGCCTCGCGGATTACGCCGAACTCTGCAAGCCGCGCATCGCCACGATGGCCCTCGTCACCGTGGCCGTGGGCTACTTGCTCGGCGCCGCACCGGATCTGAAACTCGAAGGATTTCTCCACACTCTCGTCGGCGCGGGCGTCGTCGCGGCCGGCGGCAGCGCACTGAATCACTGGCTCGAGCGCCGGGCCGACGCGCGCATGCACCGGACGGCGAAGCGGCCGCTCGTCTCGGGCCGCTTGCTGCCCGTCGAAGCCCTCGTCTTCGGCCTCACCCTCGGCATCGTCGGCGTCGGCTACCTGCTCGTCGCGCTGCCGACCCCCGCCGCGGCGATCGCGGCCGCGCTCACATTCGTCCTCTATGTCGGCGTCTACACTCCGCTGAAGCGCGTCACCGTTTGGAACACGGTCATCGGCGCGGTGCCGGGGGCGTTGCCGCCGGTCATCGGCTGGTGCGGGGCGACCGGCGGTATGGCTGCGCCGGGCTGGGCTCTCTTCGGCATCCTCTTCGTCTGGCAGCTCCCGCACTTCTTCTCGATCGCGTGGATGCACCGGGCCGACTACGCCCGCGGCGGCATGAAGATGCTCCCCGTCGTCGATTCTCCCGACGGCCGCATGACGGGAATCGCCACGGCCGGCACGGCGGTGCTCCTCGTGCTGACGACGACCGTGCCCTTCTTCCTCGATGCGGCCGGGTGGATCTACCTCGTCGGCTCGCTGCCGATGGCCGTGTGGTTCTTCGCCCGCTGCGTCCGCTTCGCCCAGGATCGCACCGACCGCCGCGCCCGCACCGTGCTCCGCGGCTCGCTCGTCTACCTGCTCGTCGTCATGGCCCTGTTCATCGCCGACGGCGTCGCCCCGCGCTACTTCCCATGAGTGACCCGAACATGTCCGCCGAACCGAGCGTGCCGGATGCCGTCCGCCGCGGACCGAAGCCGTGGGTCGTCTACCTGTTCCTCGCACTCTCCATCGGCTGCGTCATCGCGGCGTTCTTCATCCCGCTCCCGAAGCGCGGCGAGCGCACCCCGACGACGGAATTCGCCGGACCGCAGTCGTACTTCGAAGCGCCGCAGTTCCTGCTGGCAGATCGCAGCGGTCTCGAGGTGAGCACAAGCGACCTGCGCGGCAAAGTCTGGATCGCGTCGTTCGTCTTCACGCGCTGCACGATGGGCTGTCCGCAGGTGACCGCGACGATGCAGGGGCTTCAAACGGATTTAGACTTGGCCGGCGCCGAGGATCTCCGACTCGTGACCTTCACCGTCGATCCGGAGAACGATTCGCTCGACAAGCTGAAGAAATACGCCGAGGCGTTCAAAGCCCATCCGACGAAGTGGCTCTTCCTCACGGGGAAGGAAAAGGCCGTGCGGCCGCTGCTGCAGGAGGGGTTCAAGATCACCGCGAACAAGCGCGAGCATCCGAAGCCGGGCGACGAGTTCGACCACAGCACGAAGCTCTTCGCCATCGACAAAAAGGGACTGGTGCGCGGCACGTTCGACGGCATGCAGGGCGAGCACGATACCGACGGCAGTCGCTACCGCGCGAGCATGCTGCGGCTGAAGAAGATGGTGGCCGAATTGCGCAAAGAGTGATCCGGACTACTTCACGATGATCTCGTACGCCCCCGTCGGGTGGCGCAGGTAGGGGTGGGTCGTCACCCCGTTGGCCGAGCCGCCGGCGTAGCTGCCCGGATCGGCGACGAGTTTCACCCTCACGATCTTGGTCTCGCCGTCCTTCACGGCCCCGGCGAAGACGGCCGCCGCCGCGAGTGTCGAATCCCCCGTGAACGGCCCGCTGCCCCACACGGAGCCGGTCACCGAACCGGTGACCTTGATGCCGACGGTCTTGCCCATGTGCGTCTGCATGAGCTGGTAGACGTACTGGGTTTCGACGATTTCGAGCTTCTCGTCGAATCCGGGCGTGAGGCCGCCAAACTGGAGCGCCTTGCAGTCGGCGATGCGCAGCTTGAGTTCGCCGAACTGAAAGGTTGAGATCCGGAACTGCGAGAGGGCGATGCGGCCGGCGAACTGCGAATCGTCGGTCGTGATCGCGTCGAAGTCGCGCGGTTCTAGCTTGCGGGCCGCGTGATCCCCGGCGATGGTTTCATACACTTGTTCGAGGTGCGGGCGGCTCTCGCCATCCGCCGTGCGGATGGCCCGCTTCAGGAACGGAGCGATCTTTCCGCCGAGCGCCTTGAGCGCCGTTTTGCCTTCCTCGCGGGGCTTGGCGTCCACCCCGGCGATGCCCGCGATGGCGCGGTCGAAAGCGAGTCGATCCTCGCCGGACAGGCGGACGCCGAATTCGATCCTGCGGATATCGCGGGCCGGGATCGTGAGCGCACCGTGCGAAGTCTCGACGACGATCTGTTCGTCGAGCAGGGTCAATTTCATCTTGCTGTCGTCGGAGAACAGCACTTCCCAGTCGCCGCCGAGCGGCTTGGCCTTTGCCGTTTTGTCGGGCTTAACCGGCAGTTCGCCCCCGGGCACCGGCACGGGTTGAGCGCCGAGCCAGTTCCCCGCCACGGCCAGGGCCCCCGTCAGCAGGAGTGTTCGCAATCCCTTCATGACCGACCTCATTCGGGAGAAAGAGTCGCTCCACCGGAACCAGCATACCAAAACGACTCCGGAGCGCGTGTAACGTCTCGGCAACAGGGTGCCGCAACGATTTTGAGACCTGTCGATTTCAGTTTCAGTCGATATCGACACCCCCCCGGCCGAAACCACTGAAACCACTGAAACCACTGAAACCACTGAAACCACTGAAACCACTGAACCCACTGAACTCACTGAAAGCAGCGAACCCACTGAAAGCAGCGAACCCAGCGGATGATTCGAAAAAATTCCCGCCGGAGTCGCACCCCTGCTACCGGGGCGATCTATATTCGAGCGCCGGTCGCCGGGGCGGCAAATCGGGTTGACGAACCCGGATCGTTCTCGTGCAGTAAGGGGATGCGGCCCGGGGAGTGGGCCGCGGCCGAAGAGGATTGCGGACCGTGCGGATGATCGCCCGACCGGACATGAAAACCGACCGCGCCTGGCAGGTCGCCGTGGCCGGCGTCGCCGCGCTCCTGCTCCTCGCGTTTTACAACGGGGTGTTCGACCTCGTGAAGCAGTGGACGAAGGCCGATTACTCGCACGGCTTCCTCGTCCCGCCGTTCGCCGCGTACCTCCTTTGGCGGCGCCGGGCGATGCTCCCCGAAGCCATCGGTTACCCCGATCCGTGGGGGCTTCCCTTCTTCGCCGCGGCGGTCGCGCTCACCGTCGGCGCCGAACTCAATTACGGCAAGGAAATCGCCCGCGGGCTGGCGCTCATCGTCGGCTCCGCCGGGATCGTCGCGATGTTCTTCGGTCGCTGGCAGGGGCTGAAGTGGGCCTGGCCGGGCCTGGTCTTCCTGCTGCTGGCTCTGCCGCTGCCCTTCGATCTCGAAGTACGGCTCAGCAATCGCCTCCGATTGCTCGCGGCGCAGGGGGGAACTTGGGTTCTTCAGACGCTCGGCTTCCCGACCTACAGCACGGGCACGGTCATTCACATCGGCGACACGCACCTCGGCGTCGAAGAAGCGTGCTCCGGCCTGAGCATGCTGCTGGCGTTCGTCGCGATGGCCGTGGCCATCGCGTTCCTCTGCCCGCCGTCGCGGCCGAAGTGGGATCGCCTCGGCATCGTCGCGAGTTCGATCCCCATCGCCGTGCTCTGCAACATCGGCCGCATCGTCGTGACCGGCTTGGTCTACCACGCGGGCTGGAAGCAGCTCGGCGACTTCGTCGTCCACGACCTCGCCGGCTGGCTGATGATGCCCTTCGCGCTCGCCCTCGTCTGGCTCGAATTCCGCCTGATCGACTGGATTATGCCGCCCGTCGAGTTCGCATCGATGGAAGAGATCACGAAAGAATCGCTGACGAAGGCCGCCGAAAAGATCAAGCGCGAAGAGGCGGAGCGGGCCGCGCTGCTCGCGGTGTGGAAGTCGAACGTCGCCCCGCCCGCAGAAGGGGTGTCCTGATGCCCCGGCGCTTCCTCGATTCGCGCACCTACGCCTTCTTCGCACTCGGCATGGTGGCGTTCACACTCTACGGCAGCTATGTGCCGTTCCACGATCAGGGGCGCTCTTGGGACGACGCCACCGGTGCGTTCCGCTGGGCGATGGAGAACCGGCTGGCAATGGAATCTCGCTCGGATTGGGTCGCGAACTGCATGCTCGGCGTGCCCCTCGGGTTCTGCGTCCTCGCGGCGCTGCGCGTCGATCGGCCCTCCCGACCGGCGGCGCTCGGCACCGGCCTCGTCTTGCTGCCGTTCTGCTTCGGCTTCGCGGCCGCGGTCGAGTTCGGTCAACTCTATTTCCCCGGCCGCACCTGCGCGGGGTCAGATGTCTGGGCGCAGGGATTGGGTTCGGCCTTCGGCATCTTCGCGTGGGTGCTCCGGGGCCAGTGGGCGACGGACAAAGTGCGGAGCGCCTTCGAAGGGCAGGGCGAACGCGGCAATATCGCCGTGCTCATCTTGGGCTACCTCGCGTTCATGGCACTCGTCGAGTTTCTGCCGTTCGACCTCACCATCAGCCCATCCAAACTCTACCACCGGGCGAAGGATGCGGACATCACCGCGCTCGTGCCGCTCTCGGAACTCGACTTCCGACCGGGCCGGACCGAACTCGACGATTGGAAGAAGATCCAGAACTGGCTCGAACTGATCGCCCTGAGCTGGCCGCTCGGCGCGCTCCTGGCCCGTCTGTCCGGAAAGTGGCGCATCATCAACGGATTGCCCCGCGTCCTCGGGTTCGCGCTCGCGGTGTCGGCCCTGCTGGAACTCGGCCAACTCGCGGTCGAAGCGCGCCATCCGAGCACGACCGATGTGCTCGTGCTGACCCTCGGCATCCTCATCGGCTGGGCGGCGGCGCTGTCGTTCGCCGATCGCGGTGTGCGCAAGCGTCGATTGCGTGTCGCACTGGCGCTCGGCGCCCTCTGGTTCCTCGTGCTCGCGGTCATCCACTGGCACCCGTTCGATTTTCGACCGGCGATCCTGGGCGACCGCCTCGCCGACCTCGACTGGATGCCGATGGCGGGCCTCGCCGAAAAGAACTACCTCTGGGCGCTCGACGAGGTGCTGTCGAAGTTCATCCTCTTCGTGCCGATCGGCGTGCTAGGAATCTGGGCACGCAAGACATCGGCGACGCGGCCGGGCGTACTCGTGCCCGTGCTGATTTCGGGAGGTGTCGCGGCGATTCTCGAATTCGGTCAAGCGCTGATTCCGAGCCGGATGGCCAGCCCGACCGACGTGCTCTTCGGATTCGTCGGCGGCTGGATCGGCGCCGAGGCGACGCGGCGGATCACCTTCGGGGCCAAGCGCCGGGAACTGGTTTTGCAGCCGCAAGCGGGCCGTGCCGGCAAGAAGCGCCGCGCGGCCATCCTGCCGGGAGTGCGCGGGGAGAGCGATGGATAAGCACCTGATTCTGATGATCCTCTCGACGCTCGTCGGCGTCGTCGGCAGCTTTTTCGGCGGTCCGTTCTTCGGGATCGTCATCTACTACGTCTATTCCGTGGTCCGGCCGCAGTTCGCGTGGAAGCACGATCTTCCCGTGCTCGAGTTCGGGTGGTCGTACATGGTGGCGATGAGCGCGATTCTGGCGACGGTGATCTACCGACTCGGCCTGCTGAAGATGCCCACGGCCGGGCCGACGGTGGGCACGAAGCGGCCGATGTGGAACCACATCCACTACGCGGTGCTCGCCTTCGCATTCTGGGTGACACTGAGCTACTGGTTCGCGATGGACCGCGATTCGGCCGAGAAGCACTTCATGGAATACGTGAAGATGTTCGTCATCTTCTTCGTCGCGTGCCTGAGCATCCAGCGGCTGAGCCAGCTCTGGATTCTGCTCGGCGCCCTCGCGCTCGCCGATGCCTTCGTCGCGGTCGAAGTCAACACCTACTACTTCAAAGACGGCTACCGCATCCTCCACCGCGCGGGCTGGGGCGGGGCCGACAACAACGGCGCCGGCCTGCAACTCGCGATGGGCATCCCGCTCTGCTACTTCCTCTGGGAAGCCACGAAGTCCAAGTTCCGCTGGGTCTTTCTGATTTCCGCGGCCGTGCTCACCCACGCCGTGCTGCTCTCGGATAGCCGGGGGGCGATGGTGTCGGTGCTCATTTCGACGCCGATCCTCTTCTTCTTCAGCCAGCGCAAAAAGGCGCTCGCGATCATCGGCCTGCTCGGCGCGCTGTTCGTCGTCGCGACTGCGGGGCCGGAGGTTCAAGACCGCTTCTTCTCCATTTCGAAGCACGAGGCCGACGACAGCGCGAACTCGCGCAAGACGACGTGGCTCATCGCCATCCGCATGGCGAACGAGAAACCGTTCTTGGGCTTCGGCCTGCGCGGTTCGAGCGCCTTCACCCGCGAGTACGGGGCCGACATGGAGGGCCGCGTGATCCACAGCCAGTACTTCCAGATCGCCGCCGACATGGGCTGGATCGGCCTCTTCTGGTTCCTCATGCTTCTCTTCGCGGTCTTTTTGCTGACGTTCCTCTTCTGGAAACGGACCCGCCACTGGCCGAAGACCGACACCCTGCTGAAGGGGCGCGCCATCGCGGGCGCCCTCCTCTCGGGACTGACGATCTACTGCATCGGCGGCATCTTCCTTTCTCTCGACCACTTCGAGCTGCCGTACGCGCTCTTCCTGATCGCGGCGCAACTCTGGGGCGTCTACCGGAGCAACGCTCTGGAGGCGATCGTCCGGAAGGAGGCGGAGTTGCTGCCGCACCTGCTCGCGCCGGCGCCGACGCGCATGCGTCAGCCGCGGCACCTGCCGATCCCGGCGCTGCAGCCGCGCGGAGCGAGCGCGTGAAAGTGAGCGTCTACACGTTTGTCAAGAACGGCTTGCGGAACGATTACCACATCGTGCCGATGCTGAAGCACCACCTGCCGTTCGCGGACGAGATCGTCGTGCACGAGGGGCTATCGACCGACGGCACCTACGAGGCCATTTCGAACATCGATCCGAAGATCCGCGTCTTCCGGTCGGACTGGGAACTGAACAAGGGGATGGGCTGGGTGAACGGCTTCAAGGATGCGGCCCGCCGGCGCTGCACCGGCGACTGGTGCGTGCTGCTCGACGCCGACGAGTTCATTCCCGAGTGGAGCTTCGACGCGATCCGCATGGCCATGAGCGAGACGACCAAGAACACGCTGCCGATGAAGCTCATCAACTTCTACGGGAACTACCGGGTGTATAACGCGAACCCGGAACGGTTCCGCTGGCCGGCGCTCAAGGTGAACATCCACCGCAATGTGCCCGAGATCGTGCTGCACGGCGGCGATGCATCGAGCGTGCGCCACTCGGCCGAGGAGTTCGCACCGAACCCGGACGAGGCCGTTTGCGAGTTGCATCACTTCGGCCCGGTGCGGCGCCCCGCCGTGATGCGCGAGATGTGGCGGAACATGCGCGGCCGCTTGTACAACGCCCCGCCGCCGAGGTTCCGCGTACCGTCGTGGGTCTTCCGGCTCTTCCCCCACGATTGGAAAGACCCCGACTTTCTCCCGCACTTGAAGGTCTACGAAGGCCCGATCATGCAGACCGTACACGATGATCCGGCCGAGTTCACCCGCGATGGCATGATGCTCTACGAGCACCTGTCGCAGCTCGACACTCCGGGTCCGACCAAGGGCGAAGCGTGAGCGACCGCGACCCGATCCGCGTCGGCTTTGTCGTCCACGTCATGCAAGTCGCCGGGGCGGAAGTGCTCGTGCGCGAGACGATCCGCCGATTGGGCGGGCGCATCGAACCGACGATCTTCTGCCTCGATGCCATCGGTCAGATCGGCGAAGAGTTGCTGAAGCAGGGTGTGCCGGTCGTCTGCTTGCATCGCAAACCGGGCTGGGATTTCTCGGTGAGCCGGCGCCTAGCCCGCGAAGCGACGGCCCGGCGGATCGACGTGCTGCACGCCCACCAGTACACGCCGTTCTTTTACGCGGCCTTCGCGAAACCGTTCATCCGGCCGATGCCGAAGCTCATCCTCACGGAGCACGGCCGGCACTACCCCGATGTCGTGTCGGCGAAGCGCCGGGCCTTCAACCGGCTGATCCTCGACCGGTGCGCCGATGAGGTGAACGCCTGCATCGGCTTCAGCGCGCGGGCCCTGAGCCGCATCGACGGCTTCCGCGGCAACCGCATCGGCGTGATCGAGAACGGCATCGAAGTCGAGAACTACGGTCCGGCGCCGGATCGCGCGGCCCTCCGCGTTTCCCTCGGACTCGACCCGACGAAGCGATACCTCGCCCACGTCGCCCGGCATCATCCCGTGAAGGATCAGGGGATGCTGCTGCGGGGGTTCGCGCTCGCGGCACTGCCCGATGTCGAACTGCTGATGGTCGGCGACGGCCCGCTGCGCTCGGAACTGGAAGCGCTGGCCCGCGAACTGCGGATCGCCGAACGCGTGCGCTTCCTCGGCATCCGCCGCGATGTGGCCGAGGTGCTGCGGGCCGCCGATGCCTTCGCGCTGACGTCGGTCTCCGAAGCCGCATCGCTGACGCTCCTCGAAGCGATGGCCACGGGGTTGCCGGTCGTCGTCACAGATGTCGGCGGGAATCCGGAGATCGTCCGCGATAGGATCGACGGATTGCTCGTTCCGCGCGGCGATGCGGCCGCGTGCGCTGCGGCATTCGTGCGGTTGTTCACGGAACCGGGATTGATCGCGAAGCTGGGAGCGAATGCGCGGGGCCGCGTGCGGGCGAAGTACCGCATCGAGCAGACGGTGGGAGCGTATTACGGGCTGTATCGGAAGATGGCGGGGTTCGCGGAGCGGTGGGCGTGAGCCCTCCGAGGAATTCGAACAC
>JAYVTJ010000408.1:0-4353 GCA_043774415.1 Fimbriiglobus sp.
TTCACCTTCGTCTTGTCCGGCAGTTCGACTTCGACGACGCCCGGCCATTTGCCCGGTTGCGCCTTGGCGTAGTCGGCGAAGTAGGGGCCGACCAGATCCTCGGCTTTCGGCTCGTCGGTCTTGTCGGGGTTCGCCTTCTTCCATTCGGCGACGGCCTCGGGGTGAGCCTTGGCCCAATCCGCAACGGACTGGCCCTGCAGCCCGTATTTATCGTCCGCGAGATCGGTCTTGGCCCAGTTGGCCGGGGCGATCGCCGAGTCGTTCGCCCAGCTCGCTGCGCGATCCGGAACGGCGGTGAACCACTCCTCGATATCCCGCTGCGGCGTACGCGGGTTCGCCTTGTCCGTCCCCGCGGAGCGGCTACCGCTTCGATAGACGACCATCGGCCCGATCTGCTGGGCGACGCGGTCGCGCAGTTTCGGATTGTTCGCCCCGAGGTTGCTCCCGCCCGACGCGGTCGCGTTGTACGACGCGGCCGAGGGGCGGGGCCAGAAGTATTCGTCGGACGTGAACGGCTGGGCGATGAGCAGCGACCCGCTCGCACCGTCCTTCACACTCTCGCCCTTCCCGTCGACCAGCCCGCCGGAAGTACCCGTCGGGAACAAGCCCCGGCCGAGCGCGTACATGACCGCGGGATAGAGGACGCAGCAGATGACGACGGTGAACAGTAGGAGCAGCAGGTTGCCGCGCAGGTGATTCTTCATGATCCGACTCCAGGTTGCGATTCCGTACTCCGAACACCGAACTGCGATTTACAAGAACTGAGACAGAATCATGTCGATGAGCTTGATCCCGATGAACGGGGCGATCACGCCGCCGAGGCCGTAAACCAGCAGGTTCCGCCGCAGGAGTGCATCCGCGCCGACGGGCCGGTAGGTCACGCCTTTGAGCGCGATCGGGATCAGCAGCGGGATGATGATCGCGTTGAAAATCACGGCCGAGAGGATCGCCGAGGTCGGCGAGTGCAGGTTCATGAAGTCGAGCTTCTTGAGCCACGGAAGCGTGCCGGCGAAGAGCGCGGGGACGATGGCGAAGTACTTGGCGAGGTCGTTGGCGATGCTGAAGGTCGTCAGCGCACCACGGGTCATCAGGAGCTGCTTCCCGATCTCGACGACTTCGATGAGCTTCGTCGGGTCGCTGTCGAGATCGACCATGTTCCCGGCCTCCTTGGCGGCCTGGGTTCCGGAGTTCATGGCGACGCCGAGGTCGGCCTGGGCCAGCGCCGGGGAATCGTTCGTGCCGTCGCCCATCATGGCGACGAGTCGACCGCCCTGCTGCTCCTTGCGGATGTACGCCAGCTTCGCTTCCGGCGTCGCCTCGGCGATGTAGTCGTCTACGCCGGCTTGTTCGGCGATGCTCTTCGCCGTCAGCGGGTTGTCGCCCGTGACCATGACGGTGCGGATGCCCATCTTGCGGAGCCGCTCGAAGCGCTCCTTGATGCCGGGCTTGAGGATGTCTTCGAGGACGACGATCCCGACGATGCGATTCCCTTCGGCCACGAGCAGCGGCGTGGCGCCTTGGGACGCGACGCTATCCACTTGCTCCTTCAGCCGCGAAGGGAGGGTGCCCCCTTGAGCTTGGGCGTACTTCGCCACAGAATCGGAAGCGCCTTTGCGGATGACGCGGCCGTCGGGCAGGTCGATCCCGCTCATCCGCGTCTGCGCCGTGAACTCGACGAATTTCGCACCGCTCGGGATCTGGGTCGAGGTCGTCCCCGGCATAGCGCGATAGAGTTCGACGATGCTCTTCCCTTCCGGGGTCTGGTCGGAGGCGCTCGACAGTGCGGCCAGGTGGCCCACTTGGATCGCCGGCGTGTCCCCGAGCGGGATGAACCGCGTCGCCTTGCGGTTCCCCATGGTGATGGTGCCGGTCTTGTCGAGCAGGAGGGTGTCGATGTCGCCGGCGACTTCCACCGCCTTGCCGCTCTTCGCGATCAAGTTGGCGCGCAGCGCCCGGTCCATGCCCGCGATGCCGATGGCCGAGAGGAGCGCGCCGATGGTCGTCGGGATCAGGCAGACGAGCAGCGCCACGAGCGTCGGGATGTCGGTGCCGAGGCTCTTCAGATCCTTCGCACCCAGGAAGTCGCCCATGTACGCTTCCGCGTTGGCGGCCATCGGCCAAAGCGCGGCGACTACGATCAGGAAGATCAGCGTGAAGGCCGAGAGCACCAGCGACAAGGCGATCTCGTTCGGCGTCCGCTGCCGCGCAGCCCCCTCGACGAGGGCGATCATGCGGTCGAGGAACGACTTTCCGGCCGACGACGTGATGCGGATGACGATGCGGTCGGAGAGGATCCGCGTCCCACCCGTGACGCCGCTGCGGTCACCCCCCGCTTCCCGCACGACGGGGGCGCTTTCTCCGGTGATCGCCGATTCGTCCACGCTCGCTACGCCCGCGACGATCTCGCCGTCGCCGGGGATCGTCTGCCCGGCGTCGACGACGACGACATCGCCTTCTTTCAAGTCCGTCGATCCGATCGACTCGAATGCCGATGGTGCCGCGTGCAGCGCCGTTTCCGGGTCGCCACTGCGGACCCGCAACGCGGGCGTGTCTTGCCGTGTCCTCCGCAGGGCGTCGGCTTGCGCCTTGCCGCGGGCCTCGGCCAAGGCTTCCGCGAAGTTCGCAAACAGCACTGTGAGGAAGAGCCAGACATCGAGCGCGATCAGGTAACCGAGCGACGCCTGCGTCGAACTTGGCTCGATCACTTTGTACGCGGTGTAGACGATCGACAGGGCGGTGCCCACTTCGACCACGAACATGACCGGGTTTTTCCACATCCGGTCGGGGCGGAGCATGATGAACGCCTGCCGCAGCGCCGCTTTGAGCAGGTCGGGTGCGAAGAGGCTCGTGCGGCGGCTCATCTTGCGGGCCGCTTTCGCTTCATCCGTTCGAACGGGGGGCATCAGAATGGTGGCCACGGGAACCTCGAGGTATGTCGAATTCGGTGATCGATGCCGAGGCGCGGAAGCGGCGGGCGCCGCTCCGCAATTCGCGAATCCGCAATTACCTGCCGAACGGCATCGGCCCGAGATGCTCTGCGACGGGCCCGAGCACCAAAGCCGGCAGGAAGAGCAGCGCGCCGACGAGCAGGATCGTCCCCAGCAGCACGAAGCCGAAGGTGATCGTGTCCGTCCGCAGCGTTCCCGAAGTGAACGGCACCCTCTTCTTCTTCATCAAGCTGCCGGCCAGGGCGAGAGGTGCGATGATCGGGACGAACCGGCCCAGCATCATCACCAGCCCGGTGGCGATGTCCCAGTGGGCGGCGTACGGCGCCGGCGTCGAGAGGTTCTTCTTCGGATCGTTGAAGCCGTGCGTGTCCGCCAGACCTTCGAACCCCGAGCCGTTGTTCGCGCTCGACGAGCTAAACTCGTAGAGGATCTCGCTGAAGCCGTGGGCGCCCGGGTTGTTGGTCGCCGTTTTGCCCCAGTCGAGCGCCGCAAAGAGACCCGTCGGCCCGAGGATCAGGATCGGGTGGATGAGCAGGGCGAGCATCGCCAGCTTCATCTCCCGCGCTTCGATCTTCTTGCCCAGGTATTCCGGCGTCCGCCCGACCATGAGCCCCGCTAGGAAGACGCCGACGATGAGGTAGATGAGCATGTTCACCATGCCGACGCCCTTGCCGCCGAAGACGCAGTTGAGCTGCATCCCGACGAGCGGGGTGATGCCGGCCAGCGGGTTCAAACTGTCGTGCATGCAGTTCACCGAACCGCACGTGACGGCCGTGGTCACCGCCGAGAATGTGGCGCCGGCGGATGGGCCGAAGCGGAGTTCCTTGCCCTCCAAGTTGCCGAGTCCCTCCTGGTCAACGGGCAGCGCGCCGAGCGCCGGGATGACTTTTTCATCCTGGCCCGGCACTTTCACTTTGAACTCGGGCTGGGCGGTGAAGGCCGGGTTCGGCTTGGCCGTGTCGTTCAGCACGGCCCAGGCGATCATGGCGATGAACATCGACATCATGACGGAGTAGATCACCGCCGCGTGCCTCGGCTGACTCAGCATCCGCCCGAACATGACCACAAGGGAGAACGGGAAGATCAGAATGCTCACGCACTCCAGCAAATTGGTCCAAGCGTTCGGGTTCTCGAACGGGTGCGCCGAGTTGGCCCCGAAGAACCCGCCGCCGTTGGTACCCAGGTGCTTGATCGGCAGCACGGCCGCGACCGGCCCGCGGGCGATCACCTGAGGTTTGGCGGAGCCGTCGTCGTTCGTCCCCATGGCGCCGACTTGGACCGTCTGCACTTCGGCGGAGGGCTCCAACGTCATCGGCATTCCGGCGGCCATGAGCGCGATGCCGGTGACGATGCTGAACGGCACGAAGACGTAAACTACCACCCGCCACATGTCGAGGTAGAAGTT
>JAYVTJ010000409.1:0-3593 GCA_043774415.1 Fimbriiglobus sp.
CCCGGAACCCGATCCCCGATCCCCGAGGTTCTCCATGTTCACGCTGCCGCTGCTGCTGAGTTCGCTCGCCCTGTCACCTCCGCCCCCCGGCGAGGTCATCGTCCTCTGGAAAGAGGGCAAAGTCCCGCTGGCAACCACCGAGGGCAAAATCGACAAGCCGCAGATGACCCTTTACAAGGCCGAGAAGCCAAACGGCTCGGCCGTGGTGATCTGCCCCGGCGGCGGCTACGGCGGCCTCGCGATGGATCACGAAGGGACGCAGGTCGCGGAATACTTCAACAAGCTCGGCGTGCATGCGTTCGTGCTGGAATATCGCATCGCCAAGGGGGATCGCAAAGGTCCGCTCGGTCATGCGCCGATGCTCGACGTGAACCGGGCCATCCGCATCGTGCGCTCGAAGGCGAAGGAACTCGAGATCGATCCGAAACGGATCGGGCTGATGGGCTTTTCCGCCGGCGGGCACCTCGCCAGCACCGGCGGCACGCACTTCGACGACGGCCTGCTCAAAGACGGCGATGAGATCGACAAAGTCGGCTGCCGTCCCGACTTCCTCATCCTCGGCTACCCGGTCATCACCATGGAGCCGGGCGTCACCCACGGCGGCACGCGGATGAACCTGCTGGGCAAAGAGCCCGACGCGAAGGACGTCGAATTCTTCAGCAACGAGAAGCGCGTGACAAAAGACACGCCGCCGACGTTCCTCTTCCACACGGACGAAGACACGGCCGTGCTGCCGGAGAACGCCATCCGCTTCTACGCGGCGCTGAAACAGGCGAAGGTGCCGGCAGAGTTGCACATTTATGAGAAGGGTCCGCACGGCGTGGGGATCAACCCGAAGACGACGTCGGACGGGACGAACGCGTGGAAGGATCGGCTCACGGACTGGATGAAGGTGCGGGGAGTTCTGAGTTAGCCGCGAGACGGATGTCGAGCGCGGGGAGAGAATGGGCGATTGCAGTGCAGGAAATGACGAATTCATTTCTTGACATCCGTCTCGCGGCTAAGGAGCAACGATGCCTGTCGCCCATCACCTCGTCATAACGGCCTATGGCTTCTGGCTCCCGAACGATGCGCGCGGTTCGGGATCGAGTTTCGTCGGATCGATTGCCCTCTACGATTTCGCAGGGCGGGCGACGAAGGTGGAGGATGGCCGATCCCGCGCCTACGATGCGCACGACCGAACGAAACGACTGGTTGCGAAAGAACTGCTGAAACGACCGCCGGTGATATTCACCGGCGTGCAAGCCCGCGCCGTCGCCCGGGGGATCGCAGCGTACGCAGGACGTTCCGCGATCCCGATTTGGGCCTGCGCGATCATGCCGGATCATGCTCACTTCGTCGTGGCGGAGACCGGCCGCGACCTCGACCAAATGATCCTGCAATTCAAAGCGGCCGCGACGCGGCGGATGCTCGTCGAATCCATCCACCCGTACCAGATTGAATCTCCGCGACCGAAGTGCTTCGCACGCGGCGGATGGAAGGTGTTTTTGGAAGCGGTGGATGTGGATCATGCGATCCGTTACGTCGAAGACAATCCTGTGAAAGCTGGGTTGCGAACGCAGAATTGGTGGTTCGTGAAGCGGAGTTAGCCGCGAGACGGAAGTTGAGCGCGGGCGCGGAATGAGCAATCCGAACATTCAATTTGCAGTTCCGCGCCCGCGCTCGACATCCGTCTCGCGGCTAAGTTGCCTTCCGATCCGCACGCTGGCCTTCGTATGTCTTCGAGAAGGCCAGCGCTTTCGCATCCGGTTCCACGCCGGCCGCGACGCACGCCTGCAAATAAATCCCCGGCCACCAGTTCGCGTGGTCGGTCAAACCCTGCTCCTTCACGCTCGCCCAGTTGCTCGTGATCTTCGACCACGCCTTGTCGCCGAACTCGAGCGCTTCCTGCAAACTCGAAAACTGGCTTACGTACCACGTCCGGCCGATCTGGCTGTGCAGCACCTCGTCGGCCCAGTCGAAATCTTGAATCGTCTTCGCCAGTGGCAACCCGCTGTCAGTGGCCACTTCATACTCGTAGCGCTTGCCGGTCTTCGGCATCAGCCCCTGCTCGATGAAGAAGAGCACGCCGTGACGCTCGAGCGGCGTGCATTCGGTGTTGAGCCGGTAGCTCCAATTCCAGGTGATCTTCGCTTTCGTCCAATCGACGCCCAGCGCGGCGAAGCCGACTTCGCCCATCATGCTGTGGCGGGCCTCGTCCCAGATCTGCCGCGACATATCGCGGTAATAGCCCCACGGTTTGCCCGGCGTCTCGGCGACGATGCTCGCCATCATCTCGGGCACGTCGATCTCGCGCAGCCGCTTGAAGAGCATCATCAGCACTTTGTCCTTCGCCGCGAACTCGGGGGAGTAGACGAACGCCTCGGCGTTCACGCCTTGGTTCCAGAGGTCGGCGAAGCGCTGGTCGCGCTGCGGGACGGGATCGTAGAGGTAGGGACGATGGGAATAGCCGCGCGGAAGGCGACCACTCGATTCAATCTGTTCCTCACAGCCGTCGATGCCGCGTGCATTTTGCAACAGGGCGCGCAGAGTGAGGTACCAGTCCGGATCAGGTTTCGCGCCGAGTCGCTCAACGACCATCGTTCCGAATTCCCTCATGTCACGAACTTCGAGTTTTGCGAAGCGCATCAACCTGAAGCTCGGTGCGTCTGTCAGAGGATGGGTGTCGGTCTGGTAACTTTTCAGAGCGGTGTGCAATCCAGGGATGGCCTGCGAATAAACCCCGTACACCATCGACTCGGGGGGGGCAGCGCGAATCTCATCGAAGAACACCTCAAGTGCCGGGTGCGGCACCTCGTCCAGTCCGAGCGGTGGCTCGCGCATCTCGCTCACGCGCTGGCGGATCGCGGTGGCGTGCTCGGCGCAGAGGTAGGCGTGGTGGGCGAAGGCCGTCTTGAGTTCGTAGATGGGTTCCGAGGTGATGCGGGCCGTCAGGATTTCGTGGAGCCGCTTGAAGGCGTAGTGGATGCGCTTCAGCCGGGTCGTGCACTCCTCGATGGAGAGGCCCGGTTTCATGGCCTCCTCGAACGAGCAAAGCCCCGCCAGCGACGGCAGGTTCTTGTAGGGGGAGTAGTTCGGCAGCGGGGTCGTCCTGGCCTTTCTCCGTTGAGGACTTTGGTATCATAAGGAAATGGAAATCCCAGGGAATCTACAGCGTCCATCGCGGGTGAATCGAAAGTGGTCGCTCGCGGAAGACGGCTGGTTTTTCGAAGGTCGCGGTCGAGTGTTCGACGCCTCGCGGCGCGCCGAACAACGGCTCCGATCATTCGATATTCCCTACGCCATCGCCGGAACTTTGGCGATGTTCCAGCACGGCTATCGCCAGTTCCGCACCGAGATCGAACTTTGGATCGCGCCAGCAGATTGGCCGAAAGTCGAAGAGCGATTCGCCGATAGCGGATATGCACGGATCGGCACAAGCAGAAGATTCCACTGCGATCAAACCGATATCGAAGTCGTTTTCCGCATTTGTGAAACTCTTTCCACTTCTTGCGAACTCATCGGCGATATTCCGACGGCCACTCTACCGGCCCTGATCGAAACGAACTTGATCGAAGGCCGGCAACCGGCGCGAATGAGGGCCACGGCCGATG
>JAYVTJ010000410.1:0-4057 GCA_043774415.1 Fimbriiglobus sp.
TGCCACGATCACCTCACGATCAAGGATTACAAGCAGCAGGATTTCCAGGGGCTGCACGCCTTCTTCCGCAACCTCTCGCTCGTGAGCGAAGCGACTGCAGCCGTGGCCGAGAAGCCGGTGACGGAGAAGTTCAAGTTCGCGTCGGTCTTCACGCTGGTGGAATCGGCGACCGGCCCCACCCTGCCCTTCGGCAAGATGATCGAGATCCCGACGTTCCCGAAAGGTCAGGAATTCGCCGAGCCGCCCGACCGGAAGACGAACAGCCCCGGCGTGCCGAAGTTCAGCACGCTGAAGGCCGCGAGCGAAGCGCTGCCGAAGGCCGAGAACCGCAACTTCGTCCGCAACGGGGCCAACCGACTCTGGTTCGTCCTCCTCGGTCGCGGCTTGGTACATCCGCTCGATTTCCATCACGGCGACAATCCGGCGTCGCACCCCGAATTGCTCGACCTCCTCGAAAAAGAGTTTGTCGCGCACGGCTTCGACATCCGCTGGCTCTTCCGCGAGATCCTGCTGAGCGAGACTTATCAGCGGTCGAGTCTGCTTGCGGATGGTGCGAAGATTCCCCCGGCGAGGGCGTTCGCGGTCGGACTCGAAAAGCGGCTCTCCGCAGAGCAGTTGTTCGCGGCCATCACGACCGCCACGGGCACGAAAGCGACCGACCCTATCAAAGCGAAGTTCTTGAAGGCGTATGCGAATCAACCGCGCGAACCGGAGGAGGAAGTCGAGGCGTCGCTGAAGGCCGCTCTCTTCCTTTCGCACGACGCTGCCGTTCAAGAAATGCTCCAGTCGAAGCCGGGCAACCTCGTCGAGCGACTCGGCAAACTCACCGACGACAAAGCCTTCGCCGAGGAACTTTACCTCTCCATACTCACGCGGACGCCGAGTGCGGACGAAGCCGCGACCGTGGCGAAGATTCTCGCGAAGCCGCAGCAGACACGCGAAGCCGCCGCCCGCAAGTTGGCATGGGCGCTGATCGCCTCCGTCGAATTCGGAGTGAACCACTGACATGAGCGAATCCATCCTCTGCACCCCGCAGGAACATCAACTGTCGCGCCGCCAGTGGCTCGGCAGTCTGGGCGCGGGCGCCGCCGCACTCGGTGGCCTGAATATGCCGGCGTTCGCCGACGAACTACGGAAACAGCGAAAGCAGGTGCTCTTCGTCTGGCTCGACGGGGGCATGAGCCAGCTCGAAAGCTGGGATCCGAAACCGAACACGACCTTCGGCGGCCCCTTCCGAGCCATCGGCACGAGCGTGCCCGGCACGCACATTTCGGAACTGCTGCCGCAGACCGCGAAGCAGATGCACCGGTTGGCCGTCGTCCGCAGCCTGAGCACGCAGGACAACTCCCACTCGGCCGGAGTCGATCGCATCCAGCGCGGCGACCCCAAGAACCGCGGCGTCGTCTATCCCTTCTTCGGGAGTGCCGTCGCCAATTGGGTCGGCGCCGGTGACAGCGGCTTGCCACCGTACGTCTGGATCAAGCCCGGCAACGGCGGCTTCATCTACCGCGATGCCGGGTTCCTCGGCCCCAAGTTCGGCGCGCTCGCCCTCGGCGACGGCAAGCCCCCCGAGAACCTCGTGCGGCCCAAGGACATCCCCGCCGACGACGATCTCGAACGCAACGAACTCCGCAAGCTCGCCGATACCCGCTACTCGACCGGGAGGCGCAAGGAGAACACCGAGGCCAACAGCTTCGCGTTCGATATGGCCAAGCAACTCCAGAAGAAGCTCGAACTTTTCGATCTCTCGAAGCTACCCGCGAAGGATGCCGAGCGCTACGGCACTCACGACCTCGGCCGCCATATGCTCCTCGCCCGGCGGATGCTCGAAGCCGGGGTGACCTTCGTCAAAGTGACCTCCTACGGCTGGGACACCCACGGCGACCACTTCAACGGGGCCGCGAGCCTGCATCCGAAGTTCGACCGGCCCTTCGCCGCGATGCTCGACGACCTCGCCGAGCGCGGCATGCTCGACGATGTGCTCGTGATCGCCATCGCGGAATTCGGCCGGACGCCTCGCATCAACGGGCACCTCGGCCGCGATCACTGGCCCGAAGCGTGGAGCTGCGCCATGGCCGGACGGGGCGTCAAAGGCGGCGTCGTCGAAGGGAAAACGAACGCGCTCGGCACCGACGTCGCGTCCGAGCCGCACGACATCGGCCACCTGTTCCACACCTGGTACAAGGCCCTCGGGATCGATCCGAAGAAGGTGAAGTACGAGAACGCGGGGCAGCCGCTGCCGATCGCCCACGAGGAGATGCAAGCGGTGAAGGAGGTGCTGGCGTGATCCCCAAGGAACTCGGCAAGCCGCTGACACTCCCCTGTCAGTCGAGCCGCATCCGCTTCTCGCCCGAGGGCATCCTGTTCGCGTGCGGGCACGACGGCAGTGTGCTGCGCTGGGACGTTTCGGGCAAGGAGCCGAAGGTGCTCCCGACCGTCAAGCTGCACGACGGCTGGACGACCGACGTGCTGTTCCACCCGGCGAAGCCGCTGGCGATCACGACCGACAGCTACGGAGCGATGATCGCCTGGGATCGCACGGCCGAGAAGCCGACTGCAGTCTGGAAGCAGCCGAAGGCCCACGACGGCTGGCTGCGCCGGGCACTGATCCACGACGGCGGCATCGTCACCATCGGCCGGGATGGGTTCGTCCGCGTCTGGAATTCGGTCGATGGCAAGCCGCAGCGGGAAGTTTCGCTCGGGATCGACCTCTTTTCGATCGCGGTCCCACCGGGCGGAATGTCGCTCGCCGTCGGCGACCTCTTCGGCACGATCTACGAGATCGACTGGGCCACGCTGAAGCCGATCCGGAAATTGGAAGTGAAGGAACTCCACCTGCTCGACCGCATTCAGGATGTCGGCGGTGTCCGAGTGCTCGCCTTCAAGCCCGATGGCAAGTCGCTGTTCGCAGCCGGGAGTCAGCCGAAGTCGGGCGGATTCGTGCAGGGTTTCCCGCTCGTCGTCGAACTCGAGTGGACCACGGGCAAGCGGCTGAGCCAGTGGAAGGGCGCGGCCGATAACGAAGGCTTTATCCACGATCTGCTCTGGATCGGACCCGGCGTCCTCGCGGGGGTCACGAGCGGGCAACCGGGTCAGGGCAAGCTGTTCGTCTGGAAGCCGGGGGATGCGAAGCCGCAGTTCGAATCGGCGAAGCTGCCGAACTGCCACAGCCTCGCATTGCACCCGAACGGAAAGCTGCTGGCCCACTCGGGGACGAACGCCAACAGCAGCGGCAACGGCAAAGTGAAGGGCAAGGACGGTGACTACCCGGCGAACACCTCGCCGATCCAATTGTGGACGCTGGGGTGATTCGTTAGCCGGCCGCGCGAGCGACGGACGCTTCCGACTTGCCGAGCGCAACCGTCGCTCGCGCGTCCGGCTAACGGGAAGGGTTCATCACGACCCGATGGGCGTCAGGGCCTTCTCGAAGATCACCAAGTTCGCGGCGCGGTCGGCGTCCCATCTCAATCCTGCGACATCGTAGCCGAGATCGATGGCGAGATGCATCATCGGGCGGTGCTGGTTGTGACACTCGAGCCGGATCGACTCGTACCCGTTCTGGGCCGCCCAGCTCTGGGCCGCTTCCATCAGTTGCGAACCGATGCTCATCCGCCGGCAATCGGGCATCACGCCGTAGAACCACGCGAAGAAGGTATCCGGCTTCAATTCGAAGCCGAGGAAGAAGCCGACGGGTTTGTCGTCGATGCGCGCGACGAGTTGCAGGATGTTGTGACGGCCGAGGAAGCGGCGCTGGAACGATTCGAGCGGCCGCGCCGGCCGGAAGATCTGGTTGTACAGATCGACGACCATCGGCAAGTCGTCGATTCCGACCACGTCGATCAAGGCATCCGCCATGGGAGCGAGCACCGAAAAAGGAACGGAAGTCTGGCGAAGAGAAACGGAAGTCTGGCGACTTCCGCTCCGGGAAATGGATCAGCCGCGTCGGTCGTTGCCCGATGGACGGTGCAAGCCGGCGACGATCTCCGTCCACGACGGCACATCCCAGTTGGCGATGAGTTCGCGCGAAGCTTCAGGGGTGGGGCCACCGTCTTCGTCG
>JAYVTJ010000411.1:0-2357 GCA_043774415.1 Fimbriiglobus sp.
AGACGAAGACGCGCCGGGCGTCGCCGGGGACGACGAGGAAGCCGCGGTCGCCGCGCTCGCCGGGGAGCACCGCGATGCCTCCGCCGATGGGCTGCCGCAGCGCGAGGTTACCGTACTGTTCGCCCGAGACGACATCGAGGTGGGCGATGGTCCCGAGCGCATCCTGAAGCGGCACGAAGAGCTGATTGCCGATGCGCGCCGGTTGCCCGAGGCAGGGAGCGGTCAGCGGCTGATGCCAGACGGCTTCGCCCGTGCGCGTGCGCCGGGCCGTGATCGCCGGCTTGCCGTCGAGGTTCGACGGCAGCAGCACCCAGTCGATGGCCCCCTCCGCGAGGACGACCCGCACGGGGATGTCCATCGTCTTCGGGTCGGCCGTCGCGGCGTGCAGTTTGCGGCCCCAGAGCAGGGTGCCGGTGTGCGCGTCGAGCGCGGAGAAGACGCCTTGGGCCATGCCGAAGACGGTGTCGTTGGTCGCGTCGGTGCCGCTCTTGGCATCGGGCGAACCGGCTATGGGCGGCGCGACGAATGCGAGCGGTGTGCCCTCCGGTGCGGCGACGGCCGCGCGGCGGTCGGGGATGAACGTCACGAGCGCGCGGAGTTTGGCGCGGGCCGCGGCGGCGATGGTTTTCGCCTCCGCATCGTCCACAAGACCCGCCGTCTTGATCGCCTGCTCGAACTCGGCGATGCGCTCGTCGGTCGGTTCGTCGGCGAGGTTGCGATAGGGGGCGAGCACCGCGAGGCGCGTGCGCTCCTTCGCGACTTCAACAGCGGTGACATCGAACTGTTCGCGCGCTTTGTCGGACGACAAGCCGCCGTTGCCGCGAAACCGTTCGAGCTGCGGGAGCAGTTCGCGGCCCTGCGCGATCGACTTCTCCGCGCGGTCGAGTTCGGGCACCTTCTTGGGGTCCTTCCGATACTCCTTCACGTGGTCGCCGGCGCTGTCGTTGAACACGGCCGCGAGCGACTGGCCGGCCTGCACGATGTCGGTTCCGTAGCCCGATTCGGGCTGCGCGAAGGGGGATTCGGAGAACTCGCCGAGGAACGTGCGGAAGATCTCCGATGGCCCGTTCGGATCTTCCCGCGCGGCGACGGCGCCGATGGCGTTTCGGGTCGCGCTCAGCCGGGCGAAGAACTCGTACTTCTTGGCCTGCTCGCTGTCCGGGTATTCTTTCCCGAGTTCTTCGAAGCGCTTCGTCGCTTCGCCGTACTTGCCTTCACCGTAGAGCTTCTCGGCGTCTTTCGCCATTTTCTCTTCGGTCCTCCGCTCGCGGATCACGAGCATCGCGCCGACGGCGACAAGGGTGCCGAGCAAAGCGAGGCTCACGAGGATCAGCATCGCTTTGGGGATCGCCCGGCGCTTCGTGCGCGGGGTCACCGGGATCGCGTCGTCGATCGGCCCCTTCGGCTTCGGCGATTTCGGCTTCGGCAGCGGATCGTCGGCGGCGTCCCACGCCACTTCGCGCGGGCCGGGGAGCAGCGGAGCCTGCGGCAGCTTCGCGGCGGGGAGGATCGGCGGCAGGAGCGGGAGTTGCTTCGCCACCGGCGGCAGAATCTCGGCTTCGTAAATCGGGGCGATGTCCACGACGGGGACGAAGTCGGAGACCGAACCGCCGACCGGAATCGACGCGAGTTCCGCGGGCGCGGGGGGCTCGACGTCCGCGACGAGTGGGATGGGCGCTTCGGCCCGGACCTCGAAGACCTCGCGGCAGTCGGGGTTGGGGCAGCGCATCGACTTGCCGAGCAAGTCCGGATCGAGTTGGAATTGCGATTCGCAATGCGGACAACGAACGCCCAGCGTCACGGCCAACCCCCGCCCGAGATGCGACATCCTATCCGGCGATTGTAATGGAGCCGGCGCGGCGCCGGAACGGGAAAGTGCGCGGCCGCGATCAGAGTCCTCCGGCGCAGGCCAGTCGCTTCAGTCGTTCCCGCTCGTGCGGGTTCAGGGTCCACTCGGGTTGACACCGGTACGCCTTCCGGATCGCGTTCCGCGCCGCCGACGGCTGATCGAGCGCCGAGTACGCTTCGGCGAGAAAGAGCCAGACGCGGGCGTCGCCCGGCTTCTCGGCCTCGGCCCGCTTCAGCGCCTGAATCGCCTGCACGAGGGTGCGCTCCGTCGCCGCGGCATCGGCCCCTTCGCCACTTTCGCCCCACTGCTCCACGAGCAGAATCAGGCCGATGCCCCGGTGCAGTTGTTCGCCGAAGGCGTCGTCGGATTGCCCCGCGAGTTCCATGAGCCGCGTGTGGACGTGGACGAGGTGCCGGTGCGCCGGCCCGCTCGCCCCCGCCGCATCGCACGTGAACTGCTCGAACTCGATCTTCGATTCCGTCGAGTTCCCCGTCTTCAGCAGCAGCTC
>JAYVTJ010000412.1:0-3380 GCA_043774415.1 Fimbriiglobus sp.
CTCCTCGGCCTGTACGCGGGCAAGCAGGCCGGGGCCAAGATCGACGATGCGGTCTGGACGGACATCCGCAAACTCTACATCGGCACCCACACGAAGGAATCGCGCGACACCGGCAACTGGAGTTACACGGAACAGGAGAAGAAGGCGAGCTTCACGATGACGGTCGCCGGGGTCTCCGGACTCGTGATCGCCCGCATGGGGCTGAACGACAACGCCCAAGGGTTCGACCCGAAGACCGGGATCGCGGCCAAGTGCGGCGAGTACACCGAGAACGAGGCGATCCGCCGGGGGATGAACTGGATCGGCAGCACCGAGCACTTCTCGTTCGAGAAGGCCCTGAACAGCCACTCGACCTTTTACAACATCTACGGCATCGAGCGCGTCGGCCGGTTGTCGGGCCAGCGGTTCATCGGCAAGTACGATTGGTACCGCGAGGGCTGCGACCTGCTCATCCGCACGCAGAACAAAGACGGCTCGTGGACGGCGGGCGGGGATTTGGATTCCACGAAGGTCATGGCGACGAGCTTCGCGCTGCTGTTCCTCTCGAAGGGCCGCAGTCCGGTGCTGATCTCCAAGCTCGCGCACGGCGATGCGATCGTGACGAAGGAAGGCATTCTCGTCGAGAAGGGGGGCAACGACGCCATTGTCGGCTGGAATCGTAAGCAGAACGACGCCCGCAACCTCGCCGATTATGCCAGTCGGGAACTCTTCAAGAATCTGCCGCTGGGCTGGCAGGTCTATGATCCGCGCCGACGCGAATTCAACGACGAGCAGATCCTGGCGGAAGTCGGGCAGCTCGTGCAGTCGCCGATCCTCTACTTCAACGGCCACACGGCGCCGAAGCTGACGGGCCAGCAGGAGAAGATCCTCCAGAAGTACATCGAAGAGGGTGGCTTCGTGATCGCCGAAGCCTGCTGCGGCTCCGACGAATTCGCCACGGGTTTCCGCGAGCTGATGAGGAAGCTTTTCCCCACGGGCGAACTCAAGCCGATGGCGCCGGAGCACACGATCTGGCAGACGCACTTCGCGGTGTCGCCGACGGAGTTCAAGAAGGTCGAGTGCATGGAGCGCGGCTGCCGGACGGTGCTCGTCTTCTTCCCCGAACCGATCAGCGGCTTCTGGGAAGACTCGAAGTACATGGCCCCGTCGGGCAAGCCGGCCGCGAACCGGGGTGAGTCGGCCTTCCACTTGGCCATGAACATCATCGCGTACGCCACGGGGATGGAACCGCCGAAGCAGCGCCTCACCCAACGCAAGATCGCCGACAGCAAGGAGGAACTCGCACCGGTGAAGGGCTTCCTGAAGCCGGTGCAGATCAAGATCGGCCAGCAGGCGCCGGCCCCCGCGCCCGCCGCGATGCGGAACCTCATGGACTTCCTGCGCACCGACGCGAAGCTCGACGTGATCGTCGGCGTCGAGCATCTCGCCGCGAACAACGTGGATCTCTTCAAGTACAAGTTCCTCTACCTCCACGATCGGAAGTCGTTCGAGTTCGACGCCGAGGACACCGACAACATAAAAGCGAACCTCCAGAGCGGCGGGCTGCTGCTCGCGGACGCGTGCTGCGGCAAGGAGGAGTTCGACAAGTCGTTCCGCGCATTCGCCGCGAAGATGTTCCCGCAGAACAAGCTCGAACCGATTCCACTCGACGACCTGCTCTATTCCGAGAAGCTCAACCGCACGGCGATCAAGACGGTGAAGCGGCGGGAGAAGGTGGCGAATGCGCAAGCCGGGAACGACGCGGGCTTCGAGGATCTACCGCCCGCACTGGAAGGAATCAAACTGAACGGGCGCTGGGTCGTGATCTACAGCAAGTACGACCTTGGCTGCGCGCTCGAGAATCACAAATCGACCGACTGCCTCGGGCACACGCCGGACAGCGCCCGGAAACTCGCGGCCGCGGCGGTGCTCTATTCCCTGAAGCGGTGACAACCCGCCGCCGGCGAGATACCCCTGGCGGATCGGCATACCGAATTGATCGGCCGACGCTCCATCACGCGAGGGCCGCGCGCTCGTGCCATTCGTCGAGCAGGTTGCCGATGTTCTTGTACGAGAAGTCGATGTTCGCCAGTTCGTGGCCCAAGTCCATCGCCCGTGGCAATTCGCCGTTCTCCGCCGACCCCGTCGCGAGCTGGAAAAGGACTTCCTTCTTCGTGGGCTCGTCGGCCGCGGTCGTCAGCAGCGGGAGCGCTTCTTCGAAGTTGCGCTGGGCCAAGCGCCAGTTGCTGCGCTTGCGGAAGCAAAGGCCCAAGTAGAGCGACGCCTTCCCTTTCAGGCGATCGTCGCGGCGGGCGACCTGCAACTCCGCGATGGCCTCTTCGATCTTGTCGAGCTTGAGCAACCGCAGGCCGAGTTCGAGGCGGTGACCCGTTTCGGCCGGGAAGCGCTCGGCCTTCGTGCGGAGCAGTTCAGCCTCGCGGGCCACGATCTCGCGCTGGATCTTCGCGCGGAGCTTCTTGAGTTCGTCGGCCGTCGGTTCATCGTCGGGCGCATCCTCGCCTTCGGGCCGGGCCAGGACTTTCCGGAGTTGGGCTTCGGCTTTGTCGAGGTTGTCGCGCAGCGGCAGGATGTCGAGTTCGAGCAGTTCCAACTGCAGCTTGTAGCTGTTGCCCGTCGGGCCTTGCCCCTGGAGCAGCGCGGCCCGCGCCCGGTCGAGTTTTCCCTGCCGGCGATAGGACGCGGCGAGTTGCACGTAGAGTTCGGCCGAGGTAGGATCGGCTTCGATGCGCTTCAAAAGAACCGCGGCTTCGCGGCCGACTTTGTCCTGCTTCTCGACGGCGGCTTCTTCCATCTTTCCGAGCACCGGCGAATCTTTGGTTCCCGAAATCGATTCCTGGTAACCGCCGCGGGCGATCGTCTCGGACGCGGCCAAGTCCTTCGCCTTGTGCGCCGCTTCGACATCCTTCGGACTGGCTTTCTGCACCAGTTGCCAGAGGCTGATGGCCTTGGTGAAGTCGCCGCGCTTCTCGAACAGCCTGGCGAGGGCGCGGTTCAGCGTGGGGTCGTCCGGGAATTTCTGGCGGGCCTGATCGAGCGTGTAGACCGCGAGGTCGAGTAGGCCGAGGGCGTCGAACGCTTCGGCCATGTCCATCTGCGTGCCCATATCCCACGGGTTGCGCGTGAAGACGGACTCGGCGTGTTCGAGCACGCGGACGTAATCGCCCTGGGCCTTTGCGGCCTTCACTTTCGCTTTGAACCGCGGAGTCGAGAAGAAAGCGAAGCGGCTCCCCTTGAGGTTGTTGCCGTACTTCTCTTTCTGGGCTTTGCGCAGAGCTTGGCGGAACGGAAAGTTCGACGGATCGAGCTTGCAACAGAGCAGGAGGAGTTGAATGCCGTAGTCGAAGTTGCCGGTCTGGAGCACCTGGCGCGCGCGCTCGAAG
>JAYVTJ010000413.1:0-4091 GCA_043774415.1 Fimbriiglobus sp.
ACGGCTTCCGCGACGAGGACTACCTGAGACTCAAAATCCTGACCTGCCAACTGCCGAAGCTGTAGAAAAACACCCACAGGATTCCGGGAAGAGCCAAAAAATGTTTTCTTCAAGCATACGACTTCACCTGTTATCTTCGCCGATGATCGCACGCTGATATTCGGCCCCTCGATCGGCCCCGTCGGCGAGGAAGTGCCCGATTTCCTCAAAGTGCTCGACGGCACCACTCCGAAGGTGGCCGAAGGCCCGCTCGTGGAGGCGCTCGCCGGTGCCGGCAAGCACACCGTCGTCGCGGCCATCGAATTTTCGCGCGTGCGCAAGGCGTTCAACGACGCCCCCGCCGTGCCCGTCGAATACGATCCGCTCCTCGAGATGACGCGGGCCGAGCGCGGCCTCTTCACCTTCGACTTCGGCCCGACCCTAAACGCCGCGGCCAAGATCACGTTCTTCGATGAAGCGACCGCGAAGAAAGTCGAACCGGAAGGCAAGAGGGCCATCGGGCTGGCGCTGGCCAAGCTGCTGGAGTTCCGCAAGCGGAAAGGGCGAGACGCCGAAATCGAACCCCTGCTCCTGCCGCTGCTGGACTTCGGCAAAGTCGTGCTCGAAAAGGCGGAATCGAAACGGGACGGCAAATCGCTGGCCGTGACGATGAGCGGTGCCATCGCCGATCCGGCGAAAAAGGCTCTGGCCCAACTGCCGCCCTGGGTCGATGCGATGGCCGAGCGGATGAAATCGACCCGGAATCTAAAGGAGATTCTCCTCGCGATCCACGGCTACACCGATGAGAACGAAAGCTTCCCGCAAGACATCGTCGATGGGGACGGCAAGCCGATTCTGAGCTGGCGCGTCCACGTTTTGAAGCACTGCGACGAGACCCTGTACAAGAAGCTCGATCTTACCAAGCGGTGGGACGATGCGGCCAACGAGAATTTCGTCGGGCAAATGCCGGAAGTGTTCAAATACCACGGCGGTGGACGGGAGCCGAAGGAGAAGGGCTTCACCTACTTCCAGATGTGCACTTGCCCCGAACCCCTCGAAGAGGGCAACCCGTTCCTGGTGCCGGGTCGCAAACTCGACTTCACGAAAGTCATCGATGGAACCTCGAACACGTTCATGGTCGTCGAAGGCGAAAAGGCCGTGAACTGGCTCAAGCCGGGCGATCTGCCGTACAGCCCCACGAAGCTGCCGAAGCTCGGCAATCCCAAGACGGGCAAGTTCCTCGCCGGCTTTGCCGATGGGAGTGTCCGGTGGCTCGATTCCCGGATGCTGAGCGAGAAAACGCTGCACGCGCTCATCACAATCGACGGCGGGGAAGTGCTCGGCGACGACTTCGAATAAACCGGGCCGGACGCGCGTACGTTTTCCACTCGAAAATCGAGTTCGGCAGAACTCGATCGAGTTCGGAGGGGGGTGTGTGTGTTTTCCCCGAACTCGATTTGCGCCCTCGCACGAAAAATCCCTCCCGGAGGCCGGGAGGGATTCGCGGTTCACTGCTCACTTCGAATCACTCGCAGGCGGGGACGCAGACCGGCACGCAGCGGGTCACCGGGCGGCAGACCGTGAACGCCTGCATCTCGCAGACGGTCGTCGGCACCATGCGGCACTCCTGCGTCGGCTCCATCCGGCAGACGCTGCGACAGACGTAGCGCACATGCTGCTCTTGGACGCAGCGCGTCGTGCAGTAGCGGACGACGCGCTGGTGCGTCTCGCAGACCATCCGGCAAGTGCGGACGGGCACCATCCGCACGCACTCCTCCGGGACGTACTCGCAGGTGCGGCGCATCTCGGTTCGCACGTGATCGCGGCGCTCCGTCCGGCAGGTCGTGTACGGGATGTTCTGGATGTACGTTTCCGGAACGTACGAGCAGACCCGGCGCGTGATGTACCGCGTGTGGACTTCCGGCACATTGTGGCACGTCGTGTACGGGATCTGCACCGTCCGCGTTTCGGACACGTACGAGCAGACGCGGCGGGCGACGAGCCGGGTGTGCGTCTCGGGGACCATGTGGCAGGTCGTGTACGGGATCTGCCGGGTGTGGACCTCGGGGACGGTGTAGCAGCGGTGCCGCGTGACCATCTGCGTGTGCTGGCGGTACTCCGTCCGGCAGGTCGTGTACGGGATCTGCTGCACGCACTCTTGCGGCACGCGGCGGACGACGCAGCGCGTCACCATCCGCGTCTGCACTTCGGGCACCACTTTGCAGACCGTGTAGCAGTGCGGCACGCACTCGGTGTAGGGCACGCAGCGCGACACGGGCACTTGGAAAGTCTCGCAGACCTGCTTCGCCACGCAGTGCGTTTCGGTGATCGTGCGGCACTCGGTGCGCGGTACGAACACCTGCTTGCAGACGGTGCGGCCGGGGCACTGGACCTGTTCGCAGACGACTTTGCCGGGGCAGTAGCGCGTCGTGCAGGTGCAGGGGTCGAAGGAGCAGGTGCCGGGCGTGCGGACGGCCCGCGTCACGATGGGGCCGGGGACGTATTCGGCGATCGTCTGGCATTCGCCCGTCTGCACTTGGACGACGCGCTGCGTCGTCACCGGTTCCATCACGGTCTTCGTGCGCGTCCGCGTCTGCATCTCCGTTTCGGTGCGGTACTTCGTGACCGGGTGATAGCTCGTGTGCGTTTCGGGCACCGTGCGGTAAGTCGTATAGCAGACCGGTTCTTCGTACGTCTGCGTCTCGTTGCGGTAGGTGATGTAGCGCTGCTCGCGGACGTGCTGCTCGTAGACCGGGTGCGCAGTCGTCACCGTGATCGGCTCGCAGTACGGCTCGACCACGCGGCGGTAGGTGGTGTAGTTCACTTCGCGGATGAGATTCTGGTAGACCGGGCGATTCACGACGTACTGCACCGGTTCCATGTAGTCCTGCACGACGGGCCGATTCACCGTGAAGGTGTGCTCGCGGACATGCTGCTCGACGACGCGGCGGTTCACCGTGTAGTTCACCGGCTCGGTGTATTCGCTCACGACGGGCCGGTTGATGGTCCGCTCCACTTGGCGGACGTGCTGCTCGTAGACCGGGTGGAAGGTGCTGTACGGGATCTGCACGGCGAACTCGCGCACGACCGGACGGTTCACCGTGTAGCGCTGCTCGTGCATCGTCGTTTCGTACACGGGCCGATTCACGGTGTAATTCTGCAGTGCCTCGTGCTGCTCGACGACCGGCCGGCTGACGGTGTACGGCACCGCTTCGGTCACGGTCTCGTGGACGGCGCGCTGGCCGCTGAACATCTGCGGCTGGTAGACCGTTTTGGAAACGGGCCGGTACTGCACCTCGGACTGGTACTCGGTGACCGTCTTGTAGGCGACGCGCGGCGGCGCACAGGGCGGGGCGCACTGCTCCGCGACGACGCAGGCCGCGGGGTAGCGACAGAAGCCGCAGTGGGCGGCGCGGGCCTCCGCCGAGGTGGCGAGCGCCAGTGTGAGTGCGAGCCAGAGGCCGCGAGTCCAGGTGCCGTGCATTAGCTTCGATCCCCCGCCGAGTGTGAATCCTGTTGCGTCCGCGGCCTCCCGGCCGGCTGCAATTCCGAGTATCGTCACTCTGCGCGCCGGGGCGCGGGAAGCCAATTCGAACGCGTGCGGAAGCGGTGGAAATCCGGGCGGGGCGCTCGCACGGACTGCGCACGCAGTGCGGGGGAGAAAGAGCGCACAGGCGCCCACGCGGGAGCAATCCGGGGAATCGGAAGCGGGACGGGCGCGTCGGATAACGGAGGGTTTGCGACTTGGGGGAATGTCCGTCGGATTGAACGCGACTCCAGCCAAGCAAGACGTTTTGCAATTATCGGTCAAATTTGAGGAAGTAAGTGGACGCGGACTCGGGTCTCGGTGACCACTACGAATCGACCGGACGGTTTGGCTTCGATCACAGACCAAACTTCTCGGAATCGAGCGAGGATTTCGGCGGCGACGAATCCGTCCAATCGCAACAGCACGACACCGTGGCTCGCAAGTCCGCTGCGGTAGATCAGGTCTCCGAAATCCTTGTCCTGTGTCAGAAGAATGCGGTTGTCTCCACGGTCAGCCGCGTCCCCTTGAACGTCGGCTTGCCCACCAAGACTCCCTTGCGTTCTTCGATGTAGTCCTGCCAGCG
>JAYVTJ010000414.1:0-1834 GCA_043774415.1 Fimbriiglobus sp.
GACCGGTACGGAGGTGGGTGTCATGGGCGTCCTGCCATTGAAGAAACACCCCTATCGCCCATCCCGCCCAAAAGTGCCAGAGAAGTTTGGCGCACCCGCCGGCCGGAGCGGAATTCAACGCCTGAGTAGCAGCTTGCGGAAGACCACTTGGTCTTCGCCTTCGCCGTAGAAGTCGCGGATCGTCGCTTCCCGTTCGTACCCGTTTTTCAAATAAAACGCCCGAGTTCGTTCGAAAGTGAGCAGCGACGATGTCTCGATGAGGAGCAGGCGTCCCCCGGCTCGCGAGATTTCGCCCTCGACGAACGCCAGGAGTTCGGTTCCCACCCCCAGCGATTGGAACGCTTTGCCGACGAAGATCCAGTAGAGGTGCCACGTCCGCTGGGTGGGGTCGGTCGGGGCGAAGTAGGCGAAGCCGACCGGGGCAGCGCCGCGTTCGCAAGCGACCGCCCGGTGTCCGTCCGCAATCCCGTCTTTGTGGAAGTAGTCGAGCAGCGCCCGAAGGGCATCGATCTCTGTGGATTTGAAGACCCCGGTGCCCGTCGCTATTCCGGCGAGGGTTTCCGAATCGGCTTCGAGAGTCGGGCGGATCATGGGCACTACCGTGCGGTCGGTGATGTCGTAGCTGAATGCGTTCACGACGCATGAAGCCATCGAGAATGCGGTCTTGAAAAAACTCGTGTAACCAGTTGCTCGCTCGTTTGTGAGCGGCTCAGAATCCCACCACATGTTAACCCGCCAGTCCCTTTGTTCGAACTTTCCGGAAAGGGTCCGAGAGGAAACGGGTCGGTAACTCGGAGGGGTGTGTTAACCAAAGAGTCGGAGAGTATTTCTCCCAGACCCGCCCTCGGCGACCCGAAATCGGGGTGTTCCTCTCGGCACCCCTTCGCCCTCTCTCGAAACGGAGTGTTTTCGTCCTCGCCGTCCAAAGTGCCCAAGTCCTGCGGGGAAAGGTGCTGATGGCGGAGTAAAAGTGCAGCGCTCGGCGGGGTAAAAGTGCAGCGCCAGATGGGGACGATTTCTTGTTATTCGCCGGCGGTTTTTTGAGCAGTGAAGGGGAGCGGATTCGGGATCGATGTGCGGGTCGGCGGTCCGGTTCTTATCCATCTCGGCGATACCATTTCGACTTTCCGGCTTTCCCCATTGGTCGCGCCGGGAGAGTCGAGACGGTCCGATCATTTCACGATGAAGACCGCCGCCGCTTCGCGTCCTGCAAGCGGTAGCTCTCGCCGGTCAGTTCGACGATGTGGCAGCGGTGCGTGAGCCGGTCGAGGGCCGCCCCGGTCAGGCGTTCGTTGCCCAGCACCTCGGTCCAGTTCTCGAAGGCCAGATTCGTCGTCGGGATCACGCTCGTCCGCTCGTAGGCGGTCCCGATCACATCGAATAGCAGTTCCGCCCCGGCCTTGCTCGCCGGGACATATCCGAACTCATCGAGGATCAGCAGGTCGAGCTCGGCGAGGTGCTGACGCATCCGCAGCAGGTGACGATCCCAATCGGCCTCCTGCAACGCGGTGATCAGTTCGGTCAAAGCCGCCGACTTGGAGCTGGTGATCGCCGACATGGTGACGGCATCCGGCTCCGGCCTGGATCCGCACATCACTGCGCGCAACGTCCTCTCGGTGTACTAGCATTACTCCGTTAACTGATATTGCCCGATTTTGCGGGTTCGGTCAAGCTCGGTCGATGGACGCACGGAAGCCGACCAAACTGCGGGCGGATCTGACGTCGTTCCTGGACAACGTGGCGGGGACCCTGGGCCATCCGCGCCGCCGGCGCTGGTGCGACGCCTCCCTCCGCGGAATCCTCCTCGACGGCCACCGCAAGAGCGTCGAACCGA
>JAYVTJ010000415.1:0-7868 GCA_043774415.1 Fimbriiglobus sp.
ACGATGATGGCGAACCGGTTCGCCATCATCACGCCTACAAGGTTACGATGGGCGACGAACAGTTGACCATGTGGGTCAACATCGAAGATGCTACCAGAAACCAGATGCGGCTCTGCGCCCAACAGCGTCGGCGCGGGGTGTTGAGTGACTGCGAGCAACTCAACCGCGATTTGAAGTACTACAACGTCAAATACAACCCCGGCGACGATCTTGAAGTCAGCTTCGACTTCACAAAGGACGTTCTGGAAAAGGGCGAAGACGAAGAGTACGCGGACAAACCGCCGGAAGATGAAATCGAAGGGTGAGACTACTTCTTCTTTCCGCCCCATCGCGCCGCAGCCGCTTTTTTGGCTGCGGCTTTTCTTTGCGCGGCGGTCATCCCAGCGGCTCTCGCCTTGCCCCCTTTCAAGCCACCCCGTCGGCCCAGCGCAACCGCAGCGGGGTCTTTGCCCGCATCGGGGTCGGGAGTCCTCGGAATCTGCCCGGTCGCTTCCTGAAGAATTCGGAAAGCAGTCTGGTTGGCGTCCGGGCGCGTCGTCGGTTTTTTGCCAGAGCGGTTTTGCATACCCTGACGCTACCCGTTCCGAGCATCGGGGGCAAGTGGGCCGGGCGGATTCCGGATTTCAAACTGAGACACTACCAGAATTCAACGTCTGTCCGCGTGCCGATTGCGGAGCCGCAATCGGAAGACTATCATAAAGCGGATGGGTTCACGGTCGCGGAGTTTGGTCCGTCATGTCAAGCGCGACTGCTCCAGCTCCAGCCCGAAGCGTCAACCGGCGCCTGATCCTGCTGGCGGTCGTCCTCAGCGTCCTGGCGGGTATCGGCGTCTGGCAGTGGCGCACGTCAGCCGCGGCGCGCGAGCAGTTGAACTTGGGCCGGGCCGCACTGCTCCGCGACGACCCGGCCGAAGCCCGCCGTCACTTGGAACTCTGCCTCGCGGCGTGGCCGGAGAACGGCGAGGCGAATTTCCTCGCGGCCCGGGCCGCGCGGCGCGACGGCGATCAGGCCGCGGCGAAGAAGTACTTGGACGAGGCCGAGCGGCGCGGTCAGCCGCCGGCCGACGTGGAATTGGAGCGGGCGCTCGCGCGGGGTCAAGCCGGCGATGTCGACGGTGCCGAATCGATCCTGCGGAAGCACCTCGACGGAGCCGGCGCGGCCGAAGCCATCGCATTCCTCGTGCCCATCTACCTTGCCCAGTTCCGGATCGCGGAGGCCAGCGGGCTGACCGCCCGATGGGTGGAACTCCGGCCCGATTCGGCGAAGGCTTGGGGCCACCGGGCCGACTCGCTCGAGCGGCTCCGGAACCGGACGGAGGCGATCGACGCCTATCGCCGCCTCGTGTCGCTCGCGCCCGACGACCGGAAGGCGCGATTGAACCTCGCGCGGATGCTCATCGACAACCGGCTGCCGCCGGATGAAGCCGCCGGCCACCTCGAATCGGTGCTCGCAGCCGACCCCGAGAACGCCGCCGCCCTCGTCCAGCTCTCCGCATGCCGGGAAGCGCAGGGCCGCCCGGACGACGCCGTCGCGCTGCTCGACCGCGCCATCGCCGGACCGAAGTGCGATGCGGCGGCGCTGCACGCGCGGGGGCGGTTGGAACTGCAGCGCGGTCGGCCCGCAGTCGCCGTCGGGTTCCTCCGCCGCGGGATTGGCCTCGACCCCTCCGACGTCGGCCTCCTCTACACGCTTTACCTCTGCCTCCAGCAGACGGGGACGCCCGGTGAAATCCGCGACGCCGAAGAGCGCTGGCGACGGTGCGACACCGATTTGAAGAGGGTCGGCGAACTGAGTCGTCTCATCGCGGTCTCCCCGAAAGATCCCGAACCGCGACGGGAGATCGGCGAATTGTTCTTGCGGCATCGGCGCACCGCAGACGGGGTGCACTGGCTTGAATCGGCCCTCGAACTCGACCCGCGGCACGCTCCGACGCACCGCCTTCTGGCAGCTCACTATGCCGGCGCGGGGCGACCCGACCTCGCCCGCAAGCACACCGCCCTGGCCGGCGATGCGGTGAAGTGACCGCGAATTCCCACTTTTTGGAACTTCCGTGAATTTTGATCTTGACACCTTGCCGACGCGCGCTCAATCTACACGAGTGTCATTCCATTCTCTCTCCGGTGACAATCCATGCCTTCCATTCATTCCGCTTCAGCGGCCCGGTGGCAGAAGGGCAGACGGTCCGGATCGGGCTTCACGCTCATCGAGCTGCTGGTGGTCATCGCGATCATCGCGATTCTGATCGGCCTGCTGCTGCCCGCCGTCCAGAAAGTCCGCGAAGCGGCCGCCCGCATGAAGTGCACGAACAACCTCAAGCAGTTCGGCATCGGCATCCACGCCTACGCCGATACCTACCAGCAGAAGTTTCCCAACACCTGCTCTCCGGCCGCCACGGGTGATTTCTGGACCGCCCCTCAGAGCGGCAACTGGAACAACGATGCCGGGAGCTGGCTCGTGCACACGCTTCCGTACTTGGAGCAGGGCAATTTGCACAAGAGTATCACCGCCAATCCGGCCAACATGGAGGTCTACACCAACTCGGGGGTCGCAAAGCCCAAGCTTCCCTACGGCCGCTGCCCCAGTGACGATTACGATCAGAGCGCTTCGGTCGTCAATTACATCGGTAGCCTCGGACCTCAGTGCGCTCCCGGGAATTGTGGCTTCGATCCGAACGCGGGATGGTGCCGGCCGGAAAGTAGTGGTTTGGGGGGAGGTCTCGCGGGCATGGGGTATACCAATAGTGCTGACCACGGCAATTCTGAGCAGGCGTCTCAAATCCGCGGCATCTTCAACCGCATGGGCGCGTCGATCACCTTCGCATCCATCACGGACGGCCTGTCGAACACGATCGCGGTCGGCGAAGGGCTGCCGAGCCAGCACGATCACCTGGCCGGCAATCAGTGGTGGAATTACAATGGCGGGAACAGCCATGCCACCACGATTATTCCGATCAACGGTCCTAAAACGGGCCCGAATGGCTCTTGCGGTTCCGGAGCCGCCGTCCAGCGCTGGGACAACTGGAACATGTCCTGGGGCTTCCGGTCCAACCATACTGGCGGGGCGAACTTCCTGTTCGGCGACGGATCGGTCCGCATGCTCAGGAATTCCATCGATATGAGAACCTATCAACTCCTAGGGTGCCGCAACGACGGCCAAGCAAACGGCAACGAATAATCCGTGTCCCGAAGTCGGATTCGAATGGCCGGGGGATCTCTGATCCCTTGGCCGCGTCTTTCTCCCCAACATCCAGAGTGAATTCACAATGTTTCGACTGTCGGCAATCGCGGTGGCGTGCGGTTCACTCCTCGTTTTGAGCGGCTGCGGCGGCGGCGAAAAGCTGATCGCTGTCAGCGGGAACGTCACACTCGACGGAAAGCCGGTGGAAGGTGCCACCGTCGCTTTTGTCTCGGAGGATGGCAAGCTCACGTTTTCCGGATCGAGCGACGCCAGTGGAAACTTCTCGCTCCAAACGGGTGAGAAGATCGGCGCGGCCGCGGGCAACTACAAAGTTCTAGTCACGAAAAGCCAGTACAAACCCACGGCGGAAGCCCCCGATCCCAATGCCATGCAAAAGACGGCGGAAAAAGACAAGGGCGCGCCGAAAATGCCTACGCCCGGAATGCCGATGCCCGGGAAGGGTGGAGCTCCGAGCCCCAAATTAGAATTGCCCGGGATTTATGGATCTGCTTTGACCAGTCCGCTCACGGCGAAGGTGCCTTCGGATGGTCCGGTGAAGCTCGAACTCAAGTCCGACGCAAAGCCGAAGCCGTAATCGCATGACCACTCCCCCGGATTCGCTTCCTGCACTTCCATTAGCCCATCCTGGCCGCTGGCGACGACGTTTCACGCTGGTCCTCTTCGCCCTCTCGGCAGTCGCTGCGGCGGGCTGGTGGTATCGGGTCTCGCGGCCCGAATACCGCCTCGCGCACGGCCGAGATGCCATCCGCGTCGGCGACGAGCAATCCGTCCGGCGCTACGCCGACCGCCTCGAAACCTCAGGCTACACCGATCACGCCCACCTCCTCCGCGGCGAAGCGCTCCACTCCGCCGGTTACCCCGCCGAAGCCCTCGTTGAATTCAACCGCATCGAATCCGGCGGCGCCCTCCGCATGCGAGCCGCCGCGATGTCTGGGCGGTGCTTGATCGATCTGGGCGAAGTCCGCGAAGCGCATCGGGTCTTCACATTTGTCATCGGAGAAAGCCCCGACGACATCGATGCGCACCGGGGGCTGGCCGTGATCGCCTACGATCTCGGTTGCTTGGAGGAGGCCCTCGACCACCTGAGACGCGTCGCCGAACTTGATCCGGCGGATTCGCGACCGCACCGGCTCATCGGATTGATCCACAAGGACATGAGCCGAGATGAACCGGCGGAGGTCGCCTACCGCGAAGCACTACGGCGCGGCCCGCCCGCGCCGGTCGCGCGCCAGATCCGACTCGAACTCGCCGACCTTTTCGTCCACGCCCGCAAGTTCGCGGAGGGGCTCGAAGTCCTCGGCGATCTCGAACCCGGCGCGGCCAGCGAAGACCCGAACGCGGCGTGCGTCCGGGCCGAGTGCTTGCGCGGACTCGGCCGCGGTCGCGAAGCGGCGGAGCTGCTCGACGGCGCGGCGACCGCCGAGTCCGGCGCGGCGCACCACCGCCTGCGCGGTCAGCTCCATCAGGATCGGATGCGGCCGGCCGAGGCGCTGGCGAGCTTCGAGCGCGCCGTCGAGCGCGATCCGTATGACTACCAATCCCACTACCTGCTCGGGCAGGCGTACTCTGAGGCCGGGCGACCGGCCGACGCGGCGAAGGAGTCCGCCCGCGTGGAGACCCTGAAGAAGGACTTGGATCGCATCACGGAGCTGACGCGGGAAGCGGCGGCCCGTCCGTGGGATGCGGATGTGCGCCTGCGGCTCGCCCGGGTGTGCGAGGATTTGGGCAAGCCCAAGCTCGCCGCGATGTGGCGCCGCGCGGCGCGGGCCGCGCCCGGATCGTAGTTTCGCCGGAACCGCCGGCTGGCGTAGTCGAGCCCCGCTCGCGGTGGTAACTTGGAAGTGCGGTTCCTCCGCCCGCTCCCGCACTCGCCGCATCCAACCTATGGCCGACTCCCCACCCCAAGCCCGCTCCCGACCGAACCGGCGGCGACTGGCATACGCCGGCCTCGCGGCGTTCGCCGTGGCCGCGGCTATCGGCTATCGGGTCTGGCCCGATCCGGCCGCTGCGCCGATTGCAAGTTCGCCCGCCGTCGCGGAATTCCGGGCCGAGAACGATTTGATCGCGAGCGCCGCGGCCAATCCCGGCTACCTGGGTTCGAAGGCGTGCGCGGCGTGTCACGCCGCAAAGTTCGAGACCTTCAAGGAAACTCGGCACCACTGGGCCGCGACCGCGCCAGACGATCGCCCAATGCCGGCGGCCTTCCATTCGGGGGGGGCGAGTTTCGCGTCGTCCGACCCCGCCGTCCGATTCGCGATGGCGCACGAGAACGGCCGCTACGTCCAGAAGGTGTCCGTGACGACCCCGAAGATCCGGCGCGAGGCGACCGCGCCGATCGGCATGGTGTACGGGCACGGGGGCAAGTTCGACGAGGTCTACTTCAAATGGGACGACAACCGGTTGACCGAACTGCCGGTGACGTGGCTGCACCCCACGAAGGAGTGGGCGAACGCTCCGGTGAATCCGCACGCCCCGGGCGACCTGTCGCGGGTGACCACAACGCGCTGCGTCGAGTGCCACACCACCTGGGTGGCCCACGAGCCCGGCACGGCCAACGGGTATTAGCGTGAGACGGCGATCCTCGGCGTCGGGTGCGAACGCTGCCACGGGCCTGGAAAAGAGCACGTCGATTTCCACGCGGCGCATCCCGCGGGCTCGAAGGCCTACGGGATCATCCACCCCGGCAAGCTGAATCGGGAGCAGCGGATCGACCTCTGCGCCCAGTGCCACAGCAACGCCGCGATCCCGGCCAATCTCCCGTTCACGCACCGCCCCGGTCGGCCGCTGGACCAGAGCTACAAGACGCTGCCGAACCGGTTTCCCGAGGAGAATCACGTCGCCGACCAGACGGCGTCAATACGGGCGAGCAAGTGCTTCCAGAAGAGCGAGATGACCTGCCTGACCTGCCACGATCCGCATAAGCCTTCCGAATCCAAAGTGGTCGCGGACGCCTGCCTGAAGTGCCACGGGCCCGCGCACTGCAAGGAGCAGCCGCGCCTCCCGGAGGCGGTCCGGGGGAACTGCGTCGAGTGCCACATGCCGCAGCGCGTCTGGATGAACGTCCATTTCCACACCGAAAAGGATCGCTACCTCCCGCCGATCCGCCGCTTTCAGCACCGCATCGGCGTCTATCCGGAAGCGACCCGGGAAGTCGTGCTGGCGTGGCTGAAGGGTCGCCCGGACGGGGACGGCAAGGCCGAAGCGGACAAGCTGACCGCAGCCCTCGTCGGACACTGGCTCACCGAGGGGGATCGGCGCCGCAAGGATCACCGCTTCCACGCCGAGATCCAGGCGCTGCGGGAAGCGCTCTTTTTCGACCCGTCCCCGGTCGTGAAGGGGCGCCTGCAGGACGCCATCACGCGCCAGTCCGAGCTGGATGCGCTCTTCGGCGAAGGGTTGAAGCGGATGGAAGAGAAGCGGTATCCCGCCGCGATGGAGTCCTTCGCCAAAATGCTCGAGATCGACCCCGGCTCGGCGAAGGCCCACGCCCGCCTCGGCACCCTCAACGGCCTACTCGGCAAGGACGCGCTCGCCGTCGAGCACCTGCGCGCCGCCGCGAAAGCGGATCCGAACGACCCCTACCCGTGGAACATGCTCGGCTGGATCGCGTACATCCAGAAGCGGCCGGCCGACGCCGTTCCGGAGTACCTCAAAGCGCTGGAAATCGAGCCGGCGAACGACGAACTCCTCTACCGACTCGGGTTGGCCTACCTCGCCTCGGACAAGTGGACCGAGGCGCGGGCGACCCTGGAGCGACTCTACCGGCTCAATCCGAACAACGCCGGCGGGTGCCAGGCGCTCGGCCACGTATTCCTGCAGCAGCGAGAGACCGCCGAAGCCGTGCGCTACGGGCGCCGGGCGGCGATGCTCACCGAGTCGAAGAATGCGGACATCCTCCTCTCGCTCTGCGATGCCTATGCGGCAGCCGGGCGCACGGGCGATGCCCTCAAGACGGCGGAACTGGCCCTCGGCGTCACCGACGATCCCGGGCTCGCCGCCCAACTCCGGGAGCGCCGGGCCAAACTCGGTGAGGCGTCCCTTTCCAAATTCGCGCGGTGATGCGCTGGGTCGAGGGCGGGCGCGACGGTTCTCCTGTGTGCCCAGGCGGCTGTTTCCGAGGCGATCTTCAAATCCCGGAGAGCGTACCCGAAGCCACGAGATTTCGACACACTCTCAGCAACGCAATGCGCGTTTCACGCATTTCACCGGAATTCCGGAAATCACTTCGAGCCGGTCGGTTTCGACTCCTCGACGCCTTCAGTCTCATCGGTATACTTGTCCATCGCGAGGCCCAGGCTCTCCTGCGGTGCGCCTTGCGACCGGTTGATGGCCTTCCAGCCCGTCGAAGCGGCTGCCAGTAGGACACTTGGAGCGAGGCGGCCGAACGGCACGCGGAATTCCCCCGGCGTCGGTCCGACCGCGCGCTGGCAGGCGAGGATTCCCGGGCGTGCGAGGCGTTAGTATTACTCCGTTAACTGATATTGCCCGATTCCGCGGGTTCGGTCAAGCTCGGCCGATGGACGCACGGAAGCCGACCAAACTGCGGGCGGATCTGACGTCGTTCCTGGACGACGTGGCGGGGACCCTGGGCCATCCGCGCCGCCGGCGCTGGTGCGACGCCTCCCTCCGCGGAATCCTCCTCGACGGCCACCGCAAGAGCGTCGAACCGA
>JAYVTJ010000416.1:0-2729 GCA_043774415.1 Fimbriiglobus sp.
CAATGACCCTGCGGAGATTCGAACTCCGGTCCCTGCCTTGAAAGGGCAGTGTCCTAGGCCACTAGACGACAAGGCCATGTCTTCGGCACCACTTGCTAGGACAACTGTTTTTTAAGGGCGCGAGGCCCCTCCGTCAACCCGGCTTCCCCACAATCGACCCCGCGGACTCGATCGCGGGCGGAATACCCCTTGCCCCCGGCGCCCGAATCCCCGTCAATAGACACCGCCCGCCCTCCCGAGTTCGGAGTCCGCCCGTGAATTTCGCCGCCTCCCTCGCCCTGCTCTTCCTGCAGCCGGCCACCGCGCCGAGCCCGTTCGACTTCGCCGAGGGGGATCGCGTCGTCCTCATCGGCAGTACGCTCGTCGAACGCGAGCAGGCGAGCGGCTACTGGGAACTGGCGCTGACGCTGCGGAACCGGGAGAAGGCCGTGACCTTCCGCAACCTCGGCTGGAGCGGCGACACCGTCTGGGGCGAATCGCGCGGCAGCTTCGACGGTGCCCCCAAGGGCTATGCGAAACTCGTGGAACTGACGAAGGATCTCAAGCCGACGGTGATCCTGATCTGCTACGGACAGAACGAATCGTACGCCGGGGAGAAGGGCCTTAAGGCGTTCGCTGAGCAGTACGAGAAGCTGCTGAAAGACCTCGCGCCGACGAAAGCCAGGTTCGTGCTCCTAGCCCCGACGCGCTTCGAGGACGTAAAACCGCTGACGGACGCGAAGGGGAAGAACGAGAACTTGGCGAAGTACATCGCGGCGACGAAGGAACTGGCCGAACGGCAAAAAGCGGGATTCGTCGATCTCTTCGCGGCGAAGCCGGCCGGGACCGAGAACGGCGTCCACTTCGATGAGGCCGGGTACAAGCGGCTCGCCGAGGCGTTCGGCGCGATCCCGGCGGAATCGACGGCCGAAGATCTGCGCCAGGCCATTGTTGCGAAGAACGAACTCTTCTTCCACCGCTGGCGGCCGCAGAACTTCACTTACCTGTTCGGCTTCCGCAAGGGCGAGCAGGGGAAGAACGGAAAGGAGATCGCCGAGTTCGATCCCCTCGTCGAGAAGGTCGAAAAGCGGATCGCAGAGCTGCGGAAAGCGGTGAAGTGAAGGGATTTGCCCCGTAGGTCACGCTCCGCGTGACGCCACCTGCAGGATTCCGGAAGTTCAATTCATCCCGGTGTCACGCGGAGCGTGACCTACAAGAATCTCATTTTCCGACTTCCCCTTCTCCGAAACGGAGAGGGGGAGCAAGATCGCCAATCACTCCGCTGGCTTGATAGGTCGCATACGAACTCGGCGTCTCCCACATCGTCACTTCGACCACGGGATAGCCCTCGGCTTCGACCCAGTCGAAGATGTACTTGGCGATATTCTCCGTGGTCGGATGCTCGTCCATCGCCACGACCGGCTCGCCCGCCGTGCGCAGGAGTTGCACGAGCGGATCGTCCCGGAACAGCAGCATCCGGTGGTCGAGGGTGCGGTCGATCCAGTCGCCGATGTGCTTGCGCATGGCCGCGAAATCCGCGACCATGCCGAGGGCGTCGAGGTCGCGCGCCGCCACCGTGATGACGGCCCGGCCGTTGTGCCCGTGCAGATTGCGGCACTTGCCGTCGTAGTTCATCAGCCGGTGGCCGAAGCAGAACGGGATCTCTTTCGTCACGCGGAACATCGCGGTCTCCGGTCAATCGGGGGCGTACTCGGTCGGATCGTCCATCCCGGCATCGGCGAAGCCGCGCCGCCGCTCCGCGCACTTGTTGCAGCGCCCGCAGTGCATCGAACCGGCCGGGCCGAGGCAGGAGAACGTCAATTGCAGCGGCAGACCCGCCCCCCGCTTCAGCACGTCGATCTTCGTCAGCCCGAGTTCCGCATACGGCCGCAGCACCCGCACCCTGCCGCGGACGCCGAGGCTCACGACTTCGGCCAGGCCATTGTAAAAGGCATCGGTCCCATCGGGGAACGGATTCGACGCGAGCGGAGCCGTGGCGAGTTCCGGGATGCCGCGGAGGTGACACCAGAGCAGCGCTTTCGCGAGCAGGATCACGTTGCGGCCCGGCAGGTAGACCGCCTCGTCGGAGGAGTCCGCACCGGGTGTCCCTTTCCCTGTCAGACTCCAGTGGTCGCCGTACAGGTCGTCGACAGGCAGGTCGAGTTCGACGAGCGGCCGCAGTGCGGGTGTGCGGATGGCCGCGAGGAAGCGGCGGAGGTGATCGCGCTCGGCGTCTTCCCAAATGGCCCCCGTGCGGATGCGGAGGGGAGTGACTTCGGGGTAGGCCCGCAGGCTCTCGGCGAGGAGGATGGCGCTGTCCGACCCGCCGCTGACGAGCACGGCGAGCGGCGTTTCGGAGCGGGCAGGCGGCCAGAGGATCATGCATCTATCGTAGACCCCCCACGGCCGGGTGCGCCAATGGAATCCGGCGGAGGAAGTCCGATTTCACGAATCGCCGAACTCGTTGTCCGAAAGGCACTTCCGCCGAATCGTCCAATTTAGCTTTCAGTTTCGGTCATTCTGCATACCCCCTCCGCTGAAAGCACTGAAAGCACTGAAAGCACTGCAAGCACTGAAAACACTGAAAGCACTGAAAGCACTGAAACCTAAACGGAATTCTCAGCAATCTCAAGGTGGCGACTTCGGATTCGACCGTGGGCCATTCTGGCCGCTCGATGACCGCCGGAATCCATGATTGCCAGAATCCGTTGGCGCACCCCCGCGGCGAAGCCAAGATGCTTTTCGGCTCG
>JAYVTJ010000417.1:0-8419 GCA_043774415.1 Fimbriiglobus sp.
TCAACCAGCAGGCGAGCCACACGGCTGGCGGGGCGAACCTCGTGAAGCGCGTGATCGCCGAGATGGGCGGGAAGAACGCCATCATCGTGGACACCGACGCAGACCTGGATGAAGCCGTGAAGGGTACGGTCGAATCGGCCTTCGGCTACGCCGGTCAGAAGTGTTCGGCCGGTTCCCGCGCCATCGTTCTCGACGGCATCTACGACCAGTTCCTCGCCCGCCTGGTGGAAGCGACGCGCAGCCTCACTGTCGCCCCGGCCGACCACCCCGGCACCTCGCTCGGCCCCGTCATCGACGCCGACTCGGTCGCGCGCATCCGCAAGTTCGTCGAACTCGGCACGACCGAAGCGCAGCTCGCCTTTCAGTATGACCTCGGATCGCTCGCCGACGGAGGGCATTTCGTCGGCCCGACGATCTTCGCCGACGTGCCCGAAACCGCCGCCATCGCCCAAGAGGAAATCTTCGGCCCGGTGCTCTCGGTGATGAAGGCGACCGACTTGGACGACGCCTTACGGATCGCCAACGGCACGAAGTACGCGCTCACGGGAGGGGTCTTCAGCCGCAGCCCGGAGAACATCGCGAAGGTGAAGCGCAAGTTCCGCGTCGGCAACCTGTACGTGAACCGCAAATGCACCGGGGCACTCGTGGGCCGCCAGCCCTTCGGCGGCTTCAAGCTCAGCGGCATCGGCAGCAAAGCGGGCGGGCCGGACTACTTGCTGCAGTTCGTGGTGCCGCGGACGATCACGGAGAACACGATGCGCCGCGGCTTCGCCCCGGAAGCGGGAGCGGGGGAGTGAACTTCGGTGCTATTCTCGGTGTCACACTCTCATGATTCACCCGGCTCGCACGATGCCGTTCGACGTCCTGTGGAACGGCCTGCAAAAGGCCAAAGCCGCACGGCCGTCTACGAATGCACCGGCGCCGAAGGGCTGCATGTCTTCTGCTACAGCAAGTCCTGCGTCTATTCCGGTGGCTGGGACGAACTCACGATTCTGGCGCGCGGCCTTTGCCATCGCCCGGCGGTTGGAAATCCGCGAGAGGGAAGTCCGAGACGCCGTCGAACGGGTTCTGCTACCCCTCGCGGACCTCACGAACAAGGAAGTGGGCGTCCGACTGGCGACTCTGGAACCGCTCGCGCGCCGCTACGCATTCGCGTCCCGCAAGGGCGAAGAAGCCGTGCGGAAGCTGCTTTTCGAAGACATCCGGCCGGATGGGAATGTGCTACCGGGATACACTCCGACGAGGGGAATCTCGGCTATCGACGACGAATGACGCTCGCATAATCGATACGTCGGGTTCGCATGAGCGCGCCGTCCGCAGCGATTGCGAACAATCCCACTCCACGCCATCCTGCAAATCCCGGCGACTCCGTCTAAATTGACAGCACTCTCTCCCCAGGTCTCCGCGATGATCCGCCCCTCGATCGCTGCCATGAAGGGGTACGTTCCCGGCGAGCAGTTGAACGATCCCGACATCGTGAAGCTGAACACGAACGAGAACCCGTACCCGCCGTCGCCGCGCGTCTTCGAAGCCGTGCGCGACGCGCTCACCGGCGATCGGCTGCGCAAATATCCCCAGCCGATGGGGGACACCTTCCGCCGCGCGGCGTCCGAAGTCCTCGGCGTCGATCCCGATTCCATCCTCATCGGCAACGGCTCGGACGACATTCTTACGATCCTGACGCGGACGTTCGTGCCCGACGGGGGCCGGATGGCGTCGCTGGCGCCGAGTTACATCCTGTACAAGTCGCTCGCCGAGATTCAGGGTGCGACTTTCGAGACGGTCCCGTTCACGCCCGAGTGGACGGCGCCCTCACCGTGGCCGCTGAAGGGGACGCACCTGACGTTCTTGGCGAACCCGAATTCGCCGAGCGGCACGACACTCCGCCCGGCCGAAGTGCGGGCGCTCGCCGGACGGGTCGGCGGGCCGTTCGTACTCGACGAAGCCTACGCCGACTTCGCCGAAGACAACGGGCTGTCGCTGCTGCCGGAGGTGCCGAACCTCATCGTGACGCGGAGCTTCAGCAAGTTCTACGCGCTCGCCGGAATCCGCTTCGGCATCGCTTTGGCGACACCGGGAATCGTCCGCGAATTGGCGAAGGTGAAGGACTCGTACAACTGCGATGTGCTGAGTCTGGCGGCGGCGACGGCGGCGATCTCGGATCGAAGCTATTATGCGGGGCTGCGTTCCAAGGTCATCGCGACACGAGGCCGGCTGACGGTGGCCCTCGCCGAACTCGGGTTCCGCGTGACGCCGAGCCAGGCGAACTTCGTCTGGTGTCGGCGGACCGACCGGCCGGTGAAGCCGATCTGCGAAGCGCTGAAGGCGAAGAAGATCCTGATCCGCTACATGGACTACGCGGGGTACGGGGATGGGTTGCGGATCACGGTCGGCACGCCGGCGGAGATCGAAACGCTCCTCGCGGCGCTGCGAGAAATCGTCTGACGATTTGGAGGCGACATGGCCCGTACTGCGACGATCCGCCGGGTGACGGCGGAGACCGAAATCGAACTGACACTCGACCTCGACGGCACGGGCAAATGCACGGTCGCCACGGGCGTCGGCTTCTTCGACCACATGCTCACGCACCTCGCGAAGCACGGCCTCTTCGACCTCGCAGTGACGTGCAAGGGCGACCTGCACATCGATGCACACCATACGGTCGAAGATGTCGGCATTTGCTTTGGCAAAGCACTTCTGGAAGCGCTCGGCACGAAAGCGGGCATCCGCCGCTATGGCGACGCGACGGTCCCGATGGATGAAGCGCTGGTGACTGCGGCCATCGATCTGAGCGGCCGGCCGTTCCTCGTCTGGGATGCGGAGTTCCGCACCGAGCTACTCGGGACGTTTTCGAGTGCGCTCGCGGAAGAGTTCTGGCGGGCCGTGTCGAGCGCGGGTGCGCTCACGCTGCACGTCGTGCTGCGGCACGGGAAGAACGCCCACCATATCGTCGAAACGATCTTCAAAGCCTGCGCCCGCAGCCTGCGAGTGGCGGCGGAAGCCGACCCGCGCGGGGCGGGCATTCCGAGTACGAAGGGCGTGCTCTGACCGTCACCCATTCGGGAAGTGGAAATCCGAGAGGGTCGCCACCCGGATGGCCATCCGGTGTGCCGCTCGCAATTCGAGGGTGTCTGCGGCGACGGAGATCGCCGCGACGAGTTCGACCGGGACGAGTCCGAAGCGTTCCGAGAGCGTATCGAGCAGCGTCTCGCGGAGGGCTTGCAACTCCCCCTCCTGTCGACCTTGCTGCTGTCCCTCGCGCCGCCCTTCGGTGAGGATGGCCTGGTACGAGCTGGATTCTTTCATTCCGCTGGCCCTAACGAATGCCTCTCGAAACTTGTCTTAAGTATACCGCAGGCCGAGCAGAATGTAACTCGATGTCAGAATCGTCCGTCGCGTGATCTCGCCGACATCGGGCTGTCGCAACTGCGTGTCGAGCCGGTCGATCAGGAGGTCGAGCCGATCACGCGCATCGTCCGTCAGTAGAGCGAGCGGGAGTGCACCGAGTCCGCCCGCAAAGAGCGCGTCGGGGTGCAGTTCCCACACGCGGATCACGCGGTAGTGGAAGCGGTGGTATTCGGTGCCGTCGGCAAAGTGCCGCGCGAGCGTGCCCGTCAGCCGGGAGGCGTTCGCTTCGGGCCGCAGCAGGATCGCCACGGAATAGACGGGGCCGCCGTAGCGATCGCGCAGCAGCGCGTTGTAGAGCAGCAGCCGATCGGGCAGGGCGCCGTCCCACGACGCCTGCGGCTCGATGTGGAGGAGCCCTTCGGCGGGAGGCCGGAGTCGGAAGACCCGGTCGGCGGCGACTTGGACCGTGGACAGATCGACGTCGAGCGGATCGACGCCGATGCCGGCCGGCAACCCGAGTTCGGGCGCCAGCCATTCGATCCAATCGACCGCGAAGAGGTCGAGGAGCTGCTCGAGCGTCGCGTCGAACGGCTTCGCCACGGGCCACCTTACAGGATGCCGCCGTGGATGCGCTCGGGCGTGAGGTGCGAGGGCTGATCGGTCAACCAGAAGCGGCGGAAGACATCGCCGATCTGCCGGTAATTCTCGGATTCGTTGATGAGCACTTCGGTGCGCTGGACCGGATCGCTCGGGTAGAGGTTCAGGCAGCCCGTCGCGGACAGACCGCAGCCGACCACGGCGAGCATAACGATGCGACGGAGCATGACCGACCCCCTGCGTGCTGCGGTGCGACCCGAATGACTCCGGTATCCCCCCCGGTGCCGTCTCGACGGATTCTTCCGCCGACCAACGGCCGATTCTGAGTCGTACCCTCACTATCGGCACAGCCGCGCCAGACCTTCAAAAGAATCCGGATAATTCGACCCGCACAACCGACAATCTCCGCCGTCGTCGCCTGATGCGGCAACTTGGCGAAGCTGGGCGCCGCTCAGTGGGGCTGAACGGCCGGTTCGCCGCCGCCCATGGGCATCGGAGCGACGGTGGCCGGCGCGTCTTGAGGTGTGGGGAGCTGGGCCGGCCGCGCCGCCGGCTTGCGGCTCTTCCGCTTGGGCACGACGACTTTCTTCGCGTCGCGGACCTTCTCCTCCATGACCTTGCCGGGCTGGAAGGTGACGACGTTCTTCGCTTCGACATCCACGGCGTCGCCGGTGCGCGGGTTCCGGGCTTTCCGGGGTTTGCGCCGCTTCACTTCGAAGACGCCGAAGTTCCGGAGTTCGATCCGGCCATCGCTCACGAGGGTGTCCACGATGGCGTCGAACGTGAGCTGGACGATCTCCTTGGTCTTGATTTGGGGCAGTTGCAATTTATCGGAAATCTGCTTGACGATCTCTTTTTTGGTCACTGGGAGATTCCCCGAGAGGGTGGGGCGATGCGGGTGTCGGTTTCGATGCCAAGTCTAGATAGACCAACGACTAATGTCAAGGGTCCGAACGGCCGGGAGTTTCACCGCGCGAGAGTCCGCGCGATGCCGCTCAGGATCAGGAGGACCGTGAACGCGGCGAGGATCCATTCCGGATTCTGCTGGAGGACGTGCCCGAAGGAGCGGCCCCAATCGGCGGGGCCGCGATGCCGGCGCGGTCGCTTCAGCGAGCGTCGCACGGCGGCGCTCTGCGCTTCGAGCGACGCCTTCGCCGTCGCCCAGTCCATCGCCAGCGCCTGCCGCTGGCCCGGCAGAAGCTCCCGCAGCACCAGCACCGCGTGGGCTTGTCCCGCGAGGGCGAGGACCGAGCCGCCGGCCGAATCGAGAGCGCGGTACCGCGCTCGACCGCGGCGGAGCGACTCCCGCAACTCCGCGAAGCCGACGAGCGTGCGGTAGACCATCTCCGCCGAGGCGAGCGGTTCGCTCGGCACGGCCACCACCGGCTCGAGCGCCTGCCAAGCCCGGAGCAGCTTCCGCAAGTACGCGATGCGGCGGTAGCCCTTGCGGCGATCATCCGCGAGCGGAATCTCGGGAAGTTCGACCAAGCCCGCCGGCACCGCTTCGACGGACAGCGGCAGCAACGGGAGCCGCGGCGCGACCACGACTTCGGCTTCCACGACTTGGGCTTCGAGCAGCAGCGGCTCTTCCGCAACCGCGGTCGGTGTGGGCACCGATGTCCCGACCGGAGCGAGATCGACGGCGGGAAACGGACTCTCGGCCGGCTTCGGCTTGGGGTGCGCCTTCCGCGTCGGCTTCCGCAGGCTCACGGTCAGACTGGTCGAATCGACCGGGGAACTCACGGCGATGAGGGCCTGCGCCAGCCGGTTCATCCCTTCGGTGACGACTTCGGGATGCTTGAGCTGGTGCGGGCGGAGCTGCTCCATCCGGGCGAGGGCGTTCAACTCGGCCCGCGCGGCGTCGATGGGGCCGGCTGCGAGCCCGAGCAAGGCGCGGTCGTCCGGAGGCCAAGGGCCGGGGGGGAGGTTCAACCACTGGAGGAGCAGCGCGGTGTTCATAGGCGAAGCCGCGGAGCGAGCGGATCACTTCGAGACGCGCACGGTGACGCGGACGCGGACCTTCTGCACGAGTTCGCCATCCGTGAGGTCGTCCGTCTGTTCGGCCGCGCCGTAGATGAGGTTCAAAGCCGCCGCCGGCGTCGTCGGGTCGCGCGGCTCGTCGATGCTCAGCACTTCGACGACCTTCAGCCCGGCCCCCTCGGCCAGCAGGGTGGCCCGTTCGAGGGCGCGCTTCGTCAGCTTGCTCAGCACGTCCTTGCTCCGGTCGTCCCAGCCGTTCTGGAGGCCGTACGACACCTTCACGACGTTCTGCTTCTCGTTGCCGAATCCGTTGAAGACGTTGTTGTTCGAATCGCCGGTGATCCCCAGCTTCGCTGCTTCCTTCTGGATCTTCGCGACATCGATCTGAAGCTGATCGGCATCGGCCCCCTTGACCGTGATCGTGATGGCTCGGACCGAGCGGTAATCCGTTTTGGGCATCGGGTTGTTGTTCGGCATACCCGGTTGACCCTCGCTGTCGATCTTCCCGATTTTGAGCGATTGGGCCGATACCTTGGCCCCGGCGATCTTCAGTTTGGCGATGGTCGAAAGGAGATCCTTGACGAGTTTCTCGTTCTCGTCGGTCGCGGTCTCGGCGACGGGATCTTTCGTGACGACGTGCAGCGTGATCCGCGCGACATCCGGTGCGGCCCGCAGCGTGTCCGTGGCCTCCGCCGAAATGGTGCTCGCAGCCGGCGCCGGTGTGGGCGTTTGAGAGGAGGCCGCCGAAGTGCCGAGGATCGCGGCGAAGCCGGCCAGCAGGATGCGCAGGACCATGAGCCAACCCCTCCCGAAGGTGACGGAATGCCGCGGGGACAGTTTAGCGAGCAAGAGTCATTCGTCATTCGTCCTTCGTTATTCGGCCGATCCGATCACTCCCTCGAACGACGAAAAACGAATGACCTTCATCCGCGGTGCAAACCTTGGATCGGCTCCGCGTCGGTCATGGCGAGCAGCTCCCGCGAGACGCCTCGGGTCACGCGGAGCTTGCCGGTATCGAAGAGGGTGTGCATCACGGTCGAAATGAGATTCGGGATGCGCACCGGCTCCGTGGCCGGGCGACCGCCGTCGCGATTCGAGGCGCCGAGCACTTGGCCCATGTTCAAACCGCCGCCCGCGAGCAGGAGCGGGGCGAGTTCGCCCCAGTGATCGCGGCCGCCGCTCTTGTTGATCTTCGGCGTCCGGCCCATCTCGCCGCAAACTACGAGCAGCACTTTGTCGTCGAGGCCGCGCAATTTCAGATCGTCGAGGAAGGCGCTCACCGCATGATCGAGCGACGGCGCCATGTAGCCCATGCCTTCGGTCATGGTCGCGTTGTTCACGTCGGCGTGCATGTCCCAGACGAAGTTCGTCGTCACCGTGACGAAGCCGGCCCCGCACTCGACGCAGCGCCGCGCCAGCAACAGCAGCTTGCCGAGGGTCCGTGTGTTGTCGGCGTAGAACTTGTGATTGTTCCACTTCTTGTCGATCTTCTCGACCTTCACCAGCGGCTCGGTGTCGTAGGCCGCCAGCACTTTCGGGTCTTCCTTCGCGAGGTCGAAGGCATCGCCGACGCCGCCCAACAGAAGGCGGAAAGCTTTCTCGCGGGTGCCGTCGAGCGAATCGGCTTCGGCATCGAGCCCGGCCTTCATCTGGTCGAACGCGGTCAGCAGCGCCCGGCGGTCGCCGATGCGATCCTGCGGCAGCGTCAGCGACAGGTTTTTCTGGAAGGCGCCCGTGCTGCCGGGGACGAACGGAGCTTGGTTGGCGCCGAACGGTCCGGCCGCGAGAAAATTGCCGAAGCCGGCCTGCATCGGCTGGGCCTTCGGATCGACCGACTGCGGGAAGAGGGCGATGTTCGTCGGCATGCCGGTCGCGGTGTGGTTGCCCCCCGCGACGCTCGCATAGGCGCTGCCGAGGTTCGCGAGGTGGCCGTCCTTGCTGACGATCGGCTTGATGTCGTGGTTGCCATCGCCGGTGACGAACGAGCGCACCACGGTGAAGCGGTCGGCGCGTGCGGCAAGTTTGGGGAACGTGCCGCCGAAGGTGATGCCGGGGATGTTCGTCTTCACTTCGCCGGTGGCGCTGCGCGTCTCGACCGGGGCGCCCATCTTCGGATCGAAGGTTTCGATCTGGCTCGGCCCGCCGTGGAGGAACAGGAAGATCACGGCCTTATCGGTGAGCGGTTTGCCCGCATTCGCGGCGGGGAGGGACGATCCCGCCTGGGCGAACATCTGCGGCAGGTTCAGGCCGCCGAGGGCCAATCCCCCGACGCGGAGGAACTCCCGGCGCGACCGCGTTTGGAAGGAGAGCATGACGGGATCTCGGCGATGGGCAGGAGGCGGGTGGTAGAACAGTAACCGATGAGATGGTGGAGGGCAAGCGATTCGAGATACGCAACGTGTGCGGGGGTCACCCCCTCTCCGCTTCGGAGAGGGGGTTAGGAGGTGAGGCCTGCGCCCGACCGCCGAACGCACCTCCTCGGTTCGCGGGAGAG